>JAQBYL010000187.1 GCA_027622495.1 Pseudomonadota bacterium | reverse complement strand
ATATGCAGGGGTTCGGATTCACCTCCAGCACCCACGGCTGACCGGCGTGATCCACACGGAAATCTACCCGTGCGTAGCCGCGCAGGTCCAGCCGGTCCCACACCTGCGCTGTCAGGCGGGTGAGGGTTGCCAGCAAATCGGCATCGCGCTCGGCAAAATCGAACACCCGCGGTGTAGATTGAAACTCAAAGGAATCCGGTTGCCATTTCGCTGCGTGACCGACGATGTGTGGCTGGTCTGGCCCAAATTCGCCGAAATCAATCTCCGCTGGTGGCAGCACCTGCACACCATCGCCACCGGCAAGCAGGGCGATGTTGAATTCGCGACCGGGTACGTATCGCTCAGCAAAACAAGGCGTTGCCAGACGCGCAGACTGCCGCGTGATGCGAGCTTTGAGTGCCGCAAGATCTCTGGTTTCGACAATCGCGTCATCACCTATGCCCAGAGATGCGTGCTCCGTTCGTGCTTTCAGAATGTAGCGTCCGCAGCGATGTTCCGTTGGGTCGATGGTATCGCCGGCTACCCAGTCTGGTGTGGGAACACCTGCCTGCTTCAACCGTGTCTTTACGGCAATCTTGTCAATGGTTGCCGCCAGAGCAAGCGATCCATTGCCGGTGTAAGGGAGGTGCCGCGCGTCCAGAAGAAACGGAACCAGCATCGACAATCTGTCGGTTCCACCCAGGGCTTCAACCAGATTGAACACAACATCTGGCCGTCGGGTGTTCAGTGCCTTGTCGAGACTCGCCAGGTCGTGCGTGCAGGGTTGTGTCCAGCCGATGTGACCGCATTGTTTTAGAGCCTGCATCACTGCCTGCACCTGCTCCAGAACGTCAGCCTCGGCAGGACCGGCGTCCGCTGCCGGTTCGTTGTAAACCACCGCGACCTGCATCATGCGACTTGTCGAACTGCTGCGGTCCGTGGTTGTGCCGACTCGATAATCGCGTGAATCAAGTCGACATAACTCATGCCGATGGCCGTTGCGGTCATGGGCAGATCTGAGTGCTCAGGATGCAGACCAGCCAACGGATTCACTTCAATAAAAGAAGGCATGCCGTCTGCGTCGCAGCGCAGATCAACACGGCCACCATCGCGCGCGCCGAGGGCGCGCCATGAAGCCAGAGCAACTTCTTCGCTGCGTGCAACCTGTGGATCATCCGGGTGCACCAGACGATATTCCACGCGGGTCTCACACTCTTCTTTGTTGATGTAGGAGTACACGCCAGGTTCAGCACTCGCGTTGAGCACGATTTCCAGTGTGCCCAGCACCCGTGCATCTGCGCCAGTACCCAGCAGGCTCACTGTGAATTCACGCCCCGGCAGATAGGTTTCAACAATTACCGGTTGCCGGTAGCGGACCAGCAGGTCTGCAGAAACGGATGCGAGTACCTCCATATCATTAATCACCGATATGGGCGTAATGCCTTTACCGGTTCCTTCTGCCAGTGGTTTGGCAAACCAGGGCGCCGGAAAGTCGACCAGCGCCAGGTCAGCTGCACACTCGATCACTGCGTGTGCGGGTGTCGGAACACCGGCATTGGCAACCACCAGCTTGGTCCACGCTTTGTTCAGGCACAGTGCCAGGACCGCCGGATCCGCGAAGGTGTAGGGAATGCCGTACACATCGAGTATTGACGGTACCTGACTCTCGCGGGCAGGGCCTGGAAGACCTTCGCAGATATTGAACACCAGATCCCAGCGCTCACCTTGCGCCAGTTTGTTGACCAGATCGCGGGCGTTACCGATCCGAACGGGCTGATGCCCGAGCTGGGTACAGGCGCTGGCAATCGAATCAACCGTTTCTTCACGATCAAACTCCGCCGTGTCTTCGAGCGAATAGCCGAGCGACAGATAGGCAGACCGGAGGTCGTAGGTTAGACCGATACGCATTTTAGACAACCTCGGGATCGGGATAGCGGAACGTTTTGCCTTCAAAGTTTCGCAGCAAAAGGTCATCACCGTCGCGGCCGACGCTGTAGCCAGGCTGGAGCGGTATCTTGCCGCCGCCGCCAGGTGCATCGATCACGTAGGTCGGTACGGCATAACCCGTTGTGTGGCCGCGTAAACCTTCGATGATCTCAAGACCCTTTGCAACGGTGGTACGAAAGTGTGCGGAACCGCTGATCGGGTCGCACTGGTAGAGGTAGTAGGGTTTGACCCGCATCATCAGAAGCTGATGCATGAGGGTTTTCATCACGTCGACTTCGTCGTTCACGCCTTTCAGCAGAACTGTCTGTGAACCGAGCGGGATACCGGCGTCGGCCAGCCGATTGCAGGCCTGCGCAGATTCCGGGGTACATTCTTCGGGATGCAGGAAGTGCAGACTCATCCACAAAGGATGGTAACGCTTGAGCACACGGACCAGTTCGCGGGTGATCCGTTGTGGCAACACAGCCGGCATCTTGGTACCGATCCGGACGAACTCGATGTGCGGGATGGCACGCAGATTGGAAAGGATGTAGTCGAGGTTGTCTTCGCCTAGCGCCAGGGGATCGCCACCAGATATGAGTACGTCGCGAACCTGGGTCGCAGACCGCAGATAGTTGAACATGGCTTCCAGGCGCGAACGCTGTGGCGAGAGTTCGCCGTGCCCCACCACGCGCTAGCGGGTGCAGTAACGGCAGTAGGTTGAACAGAAATCGATCGGCAGCATCAGTACCCGGTCAGGGTAACGATGCACCAGACCCGGCACAGGACTGTGGCCATCCTCACCGAGCGGATCATCGGCTTCGCCCGGTGAGCGAAGAAATTCATTGATCGAGGGTATGACGGTGCGACGCAGCGCATGGGTTGCATCGTTTGCGTCCAGAAGACTCATGTAATACGGCGTAATGCCAACCGGGAGCACCATGCCACCCTGACCGAGAGCACCGCGCTCAGCATCCGACAGGTTCAGCACGCGTTCGATGTCTGCCAGATTTTTAAAACGGTGGCGTGACTGCCAGCGCCAGTCGGACCATTCCTTGTCGGTAGTTGTGCGAAAGAACTGGCGACGGAATTCCCGCGACCGTGGATTTTCGGTTCTGCGCGGCCGCAGATGAACGATTCGAGCCGGGCGGTTGGCCGGTTTGATCGTCTGGGCTTCAACAGTCGGGATCAGGCGCAGAATGTCTGCGGCGTGGTCGTCAAGAGGTTGTGGGACTGGGGATGATTTACGGCGGCTGTTTCGAGTGTGGGTAGAAGGAGAAAGTGCGGATAGTGCGATTGACCTGGTCGGAGGTTCCTCTTCCGGGATCACAAAACTCTCTTTCATTGTAGCGCGGTACTCTCTATGGCGTAGGTGACCTACGAAAAACGGCGGAACCCTGTGGGTGCCGCCGCGACCGCGAATTTATAGGGTTACCGCCTGCACAATGCAAGCGATAAATGATGGTTTTGCAAAACAATTCCCGGATGTGCTTTCAACTCATCCGACCGGCCATCTAGCCCAGCAGTTCTGCCAGTCGCGACCTGGGTGCCATGCTGTCTAACCAGCCGAAGGTTCCCTGATTGAGCATCTCTTCACCAGCTATCAAAACCGGGTTTACAGCAGCCCAGTTCAATGCACCTCCGACGCTGATCCGCTTGGCACCCGCGGCGGCCAATTGATCGACGCTAACGCCGCGAAAAAACGGCGCCAGCACGTTGAAGGGAGTTTTTAACTCGGCAGTGACCCCACGCAACTGATCCAGGGATTTGATGCCCGGTGCGTAAACAACATCAGCACCCGCTGCTTCGAACGACTTGAGGCGCGAAATGGTGTCATCCAGATCATTGACGCCACGCAGCAGGTTTTCGGCCCTGGCAGTCAGTTGAAAGGGCATGCCGCAGCCCCTAACTGCCTCCACTGCCGCCTGTATCCGTTCAACGGCGTGCGTGGCGTCGTACAGGGTGTGAGTGTCGCGGCTGAAGTCTTCTATGGAACATCCCGCTACCCCGGTTTCGATCACGCGGCGAACGTTCTCCGCTACGGCTTCGGGCTGATCGGCGAAACCATTTTCAAAGTCGGCATTCACCGGTATGTGAGTGCCTGCCGCAAGCGCTGCACAGTGCGTGAGCTTTTCTGCCAGGGTGACTTCGCCATCCGATCTGCCCAGGGTGTAGGCAAGACCGGCACTGGTGGTGGCCAGGGCCTTGAAGCCCAGCGCCTGCAACAGGGTGGCTGATCCAACGTCCCACGGGTTGGGGATCAGGAATGCGCCCGGCTGCTGGTGCAGGTCTGCGAACGCCTGACATTTCTGCTGTTGTACGGTCATGGGTGTCCTCAAAAGAGTGGTCTTGACGGTATGGTACGAAGACGGCGCGTCGATTACACCAGCGGTTCAGCTTTGGTCAGGATGTCTCCGCGCCACAGATACAGAGCCAGCAGGGGTTGGTCGTGGGTCTTCATTTCGTGTGGAACACGGGCCGGATGGAATATCCGGTCGCCCGCAGTGTGCACTTGCCAGGCCTTTGAACCACTGCGCCACTGCGAGTTTGCAGTCAGCACATGATAGATCTCTTCGGCGGGATGGGCGTGGGCCGGGTAGTGCGTGTGTTCGTTAAGATAGAGCAAGCCCAGAGCAAAATGGGGGTTGCGGGCATGACCCTCTGGACCCATGAGTTCGCAGTAACAGTAATTGTGAACAAAAGCCGCCTGCGCATAGTTGGGATTGCGCTGCCAATGCAGGAGGCTCCTGGCAGCACTCAGAGCAGGGCCCAGACTCAACGGAACCTCCGGCCAGTGTGGTGGCATGTATCTGCTCGCCGGTCGTGCTTCGAAGCTTGCGATCTGTAAGGCTGCAACCGCTTCACGCCAGGCTTCCCGGTCATCGTTCAGGTAGTCGAGCAGCGCAATGCGAAAGAGATCGAGTTGGGCTGATGCCGTGATGCTCATCCACTATCCTGATTGCCGTAATCCTGATTGCCGTAGATGCACAGCGTAGCGCACTTTCAACGAATTGGCGGGACAGGACACTAGCCCATCGCAGCGATTGAGCGCTACCATGGGCGCTTGCAGTTCCAAGAGGTGAGTTTATGACCCAGCAATACACTGGCAGCAGCGACGAAGTACGTAAATCCATTGTGCAACGCTCACGCGCAGGCGATATGACCGTGTCGAATCGCGAAGTCGCAGAAGCCTTTGCAATCGATCCTCAATACGATCCGTACGCCATCTCACTCGACCGTGTTGACCCTTCGCACCCCAGCCTGTTTCTGCACGGTACGCACTGGAAACACCTGCAGCGGCTGCGCGAAGAAGATCCGGTGCACTACCACGAAGAAAGCATGTTCGGCCCCTACTGGTCAGTGACCAAATACAAAGACATCAAGTATGTAGATGCGCATCATGGCCTGTTCTCGTCGCAGCAGCAGAAGGGTGGTATTGCGCTTGGCGGTGTTCCCGACCGCGAAGATCAGTACTCTCTGCCCATGTTCATCCAGGAGGATCCGCCAAAACATGATGCACAGCGGATGGTGGTGGCGCCGATGTTCAGTCCGCGCAACCTTTCGGATCTGGGGCCACTGATCCGAGAAAGGGCGGGCATGATTCTCGACGGCCTGCCACGCAACGAAGAGTTCAACTGGGTCAAACATGTGTCGGTCGAGCTAACCGGTCAAATGCTTGCAACACTCTTCGACGTGCCACAGGAGGACCGGCTCAAACTGATCGACTGGTCAGACACGATTCAGAACCTGGGCGATCCGGAGCATTTTGAAACGCCGGACGAAGGCTTTCAGAAACTGTTTGAATGCCTGGCTTATTTTCAGGGTTTCTACGAACAGCGTAAAAAAGAACCGCCGAAGTTCGATCTGATCTCGATGCTTGCGCATGACGAGTCTACCAACAACATGAGTCCGCAGGAATTGCTGGGCAATGTGATGCTGCTGATCGTTGGCGGGAACGACACAACCCGCAACTCGATCTCCGGTGGCGTGCTCGCATTGAATCAGTATCCGAGCCAGTACCAGAAACTGCTTCAGAACCCGGGCCTGATACCGAAGATGGTTCCGGAAATTATCCGCTGGCAGTCACCGGTTGCACACATGGCGCGAACGGCCACACAAGATACTGAACTGGGTGGCAAGCTCATCAGAAAGAACGACCGTGTCTGCATGTGGTACATCTCAGGCAACCGCGATGAAGACGCCATTGACCGCGCCAACGAGTTCATCATCGACCGCGACAACTCGCGCCAGCACACGGCTTTTGGTTTTGGCATTCACCGCTGCGTGGGGAACCGTCTGGCCGAAATGCAGCTGCAGATCATCTGGGAAGAAGTCCTCAAACGATTTCCCAAAGTCGAAGTCACGGGTGATCCGGTGGGCCTGGCCTCGAGCTTTATTCACGGCATACGCGAACTGCCAGTGACGCTGAGGGATTAAGCCGGCAGACAAGTTCCACCGATCATCCAGGTCGCTAAGTGAACGGTCGTAATCAGGCATTTTCCAACGACCCGGTGGTCGAAAATTCACTGCGTCACTCGATCAAAGACGGAGTGTATTTTTCGTTCATGACCGGAGGCGCAGAAAGTTATTTTCTGGCCTTCGCGATTTTTCTGCATGCGAGCACCTCAACCATCGGTCTGCTCGCCTCGTTGCCGCCGTTGCTAGCCTCTTCCATGCAGGCGGTTTCAGCCTGGCTTGGCAGACGCTTCGGGCACCGTAAACGCATCATTGTCATTGGTGCCTGGATCCAGGCGTTCTGTCTGCTGCCACTCGCTGCGCTTCCTTTATATGCGCCCGACGACACAGGTCTGCTGCTGATCAGCATTGTGATTCTGTATTTCTGCGGGCCGAATCTGGGTGCACCGCAATGGACCAGCCTGATCGGTGACCTGTTACCGGAGGCGCGTCGCGGCCGCTTTTTTGCCACCCGAACGCGCTACTCGAGTCTGGCTTCGCTGGGCGCGCTGGCCCTGGCCGGCGTCACACTCAACACCTTCGATCTGGTCGACTACACCTACTGGGGTTTCGTGAGTGTTTTTCTGATCTCGGCGATTGCCCGCTGCATGTCTGCCTATCATCTGCAGGCAATGCATGAGCCCCCGGCACGGGTGGTGCGGTTTGAGCCGGCAAGCATCATCAATCTGTGGCGCAGAATCCGCCATTCCGACCTGATCAAGTTTTCGGTGTTCTTTGCGGCCATGCAGTTTGCGGTGGCGATCTCCGGACCGTACTTCACTCTGTACATGCTGCGGGACCTGGGGCTCAGCTATTTCGAGTTCATGACGTTAACCGTGGCTTCGGTGGTGATTCAGTTTTTAACGCTCAACCGATGGGGCAGGCTGTCGGATCTGTTCGGCAACCGTCTGATCCTGATTACCACCGGAACGATCATCACGCTCATACCGTCCATGTGGCTGTTCTCGACCAACTACTTCTGGTTGCTCACGGTGCAGGCGATCAGTGGTCTGTGCTGGGCGGGATTTACGTTGAGCACTACGGCGTTCGTTTACGACCTCACGCCAGCCGAGCACCGCGTCGGGTTATTTGCTACCCACAGCATACTGGCTGCTGTGGGAGTGTTTCTGGGTGCCAGCCTGGGTGCCTTTCTGGTTCAGTATGTGCCCACCAGCATAAGTGCGTTTGATTTTGAGGTTAGCGTGGCCACGCCGTTACTTGGTTTGTTTCTGGTTTCTTGCTTCGCCCGTATTCTGGTTGCGGCGGTGTTCCTGCCAACCATTCAGGAAGTTCGTCGGGTGCGGCAGATGTCGATGGGCGGATTGATCTTTCGGGTGACGCGGATGCATCCGATCTCGGGTTTGATCTATGACATTGTTGGCCGTGTGCTGCCTTCCACGCCGCCCGCGAAGAATGACAAAGTGCTGGATCAGGAAGAAGAAGAGAACAAAGACCAAGACCCTCCAACCAGGTAGTTGAGCCAAAAAAAACCCCCGGCAAGCG
>JAQBYL010000186.1 GCA_027622495.1 Pseudomonadota bacterium | reverse complement strand
CCGGAGTCGCGGTCAGCGGCACACGACCGGCAGCGGTGAACGCAGCGGGGATCGCCACCATCAATGCGCTTGCCCCTGGACGTACGTTTTTTGGTGTAGGGGCAGGCAATACAGCGATGCGGGTGATGGGCCAGCCACCCCACCGGATTCGCGAATTCGACCGCTACCTTGCGACGATAGCGCCGCTGCTGAAAGGCGAAGAAGGCCTGATCGATGCGAAAGGCGAAACCGTTCCCATCGTGCACATCATGCCAGACAAAGGCTTCGTCAACTTTGCCGATCCGATCCCGATGTACGTATCCGGTTTTGGTCCGAAATCGCTTGCGCTTGCCGGTAAATATGGCGACGGCGCAGTGATCGCGGCGGCAGCGAATCAAGCGGTTATGACCAGTATATTTCACCAGATTGCCGCGGGTGCAGAAGCGGCCGGGCGAGTCTTCAACAAGGCAGAGTTCTACACAACGGGTCTGACCACGATTGGAATTCTGGAACCCGGTGAAGCTGTTGATTCTGATCGCATCAAGAGCCAGTGCGGCGCCATGGCCATGGCTGCCGTGCACTATAACTATGATCAGTGGCGCAACTTCGGCCACCAGCCACCGGGCGTACTGCACGGTATCTGGGAAGACTACACTGCGATGCTGGCCGCCTTTCCCGAAGAACGTCGACATCAGCGGATCCATGCCGGTCACAACTGTTGGGTTATTCCGGAAGAGGCCCGTTTTCTGACGCCCGATGTCCTCAAGGCTGGCTGTATGATCGGTACCCGCGACCAGATCATCGATCAGCTTGCAGGTTTGCATGCCGCTGGTCTGGATCAGGTCATGATCCTGCCGAATTTCGATACGCGCTTCGAGGTGCTGGATCAGGTTGGTAAACAGATCATCGGTAACGTGTAGTATTTCATAAGTTCTAACCGAATGGTTAGAACGACCTCGGCATCTTCAGCACGTGCTCGCCGATATAACTTAAGATAAGGTTGGTTGAAATGGGCGCTATCTGATATAGCCTGGTTTCGCGGAATTTGCGTTCGATATGATATTCCTTGGCGAACGCGAAGCCGCCATGAGTCTGCATGCAGACATCACCGGCGTGCCAGGATGCTTCTGATGCAAGCATCTTCGCCATGTTGGCTTCGGCACCGCAGGCTTCTCCCGCATCGAACATGCGCGCTGCCTTGTCTACCATCAGGGAGGCGGCTTCGACCTCGGCGTAACAGCGTGCGATAGGGAACTGAATACCCTGGTTCTGACCGATGGGTCGATCAAATACTGTCCGCTCGCAGGCGTAAGTCGATGCTTTGTCAATAAAGTAACGCCCGTCGCCAACACATTCTGCCGCGATCAGAATTCTTTCTGCGTTCATACCGTCGAGGATTACCCGGAAGCCTTTGCCTTCTTCACCCAGCAGATTGCCAGCCGGGATCAGGCAGTCGTCAAAGAACAGTTCGCAGGAATGATGATTGATCATGGACTCGATAGGCCGGATCTCAAGACCGTTACCCTGTGCTGCGCGTACATCCACAATAAATGCCGAAAGACCGTCGGTCTTTTTTGTGACCTGATCTTTCGGGCTGGTTCGCGCAAGAAGAACCATCAGATCGGAATGCTCAATGCGGCTAATCCACACTTTCTGGCCATTGACCCGGTAATAGTCACCGTCTCTGGTCGCCGTTGTTTTGAGACTGGTGGTATCGGTGCCCGTGGTAGGTTCGGTAACCCCGAAGGATTGCAGGCGTAATTCCCCCGCGGCAATTTTTGGCAGGTAAGCTTTTTTCTGTTCGGCGTTGCCGTGCCGCAAAACCGAACCCATGACATACATCTGCGCATGACAGGCACCGGCGTGGGCGCCCGAGCGGCAGACTTCTTCCATGACCGCGCAGGCTTCAACCACCCCAAGGCCTGCACCGCCGTATTCTTCCGGGATCAGAACTGTCAGAAAACCCGAGGTGGTTAACTCCTGCACGAAGTCTGTCGGGTAGCCACCCCTACGGTCCAGGCCAAGCCAGTAGTCCTCCGGATATTTCGCGCACAGCTGACGGACTGCCTGTCTGATTTCCTGGATTTCGCTCGTCTGTGCCATCAGCCTGCTACTCCTGTGTACCTCTGTGATGTGCAGTTTACCCGGCGCACGCGGCTACACCAGAAGCGGTTTTTTCGGCATAGCGAGGTCAGAAGACACAGGAGAGCGCGTGTGAGTTCGGATGGCATCGATCGATCCAGGCTGTACCTGATCGGGAATCTGGCTATTTTCATGATCGGTCTCGGGTTTGCCGTGCGTGCCAACATTGCCTCCGAGATTCAAGTCAGCCTGTTTGATCCGGTCAACCTGGCGGAATCCGCCTCCATGGTGGGCCAGGTGCTGGGCGCAACCTTTCTGGGGTTCGCCCTGACGCTCCTGACCGGAAGTGCACTGCTCGATCATATCGGCATGAAACGCATGCTGGTGTTCGCGGCCCTCGGCTATATCGGCGGCAGTCTGATCGTGCTGGCGGCAGCGCTCGCACCGCCTTCCATGGTGAGTTACTGGCTGGTGCTGCTGGGTTTTCTGCTGACCGGTCTCGGCTGGGGTTTGCCTGGCAGCTGAATCTGCTGCTTCTCATTATTCCAGGTGCAGTGCTCGCTGTGCTGACCCTCAAGGCTGTGTTTCCTGTGACTGAACGAGTAGCAGCAGGGGTGTCGCACCGGGATATGTACATGGAGATCCTGCGCTCGCCCGGTTTCTGGATCTGGTTCGTCTGCATGATGCTGACCGCAACTTCGGAGCTGGCGCCAGGGCAGTGGGTCGACCTGACCCTTTCCAATGTGGTCGGTATGCCCGGCATACTGGTTCTGATCTATGTCAGTGCGCTGATGTTCGTGATGCGCCATTTCGCAGGGGCATTTGCCGAAAGGCTATCAGCCGTAGGGCTGTTGTGGTTTTCGAGCCTTCTGGCAGCCGTGGGGCTGTATATGTTGAGCATGGTCAGTTCACCGATGGGTGCATTTGTGGCGGCCAGCGTGTGGGGTATGGGGGCGTGTTTCATGTATCCGACCATGCTCGCTTGCGTTGCAGAACGTTATCCGAAGGGCGGCGCTTTTCTGATGGGCCTGATGGGTTTTGCCGCTGGCATGGCTGTCCAGTTCGTGCTGCCGATATTTGGTCTGATATGGCTCTTTGATAAACGTCAAAAACAATCTGCGGGAGGCTGAAATGCTTTATTTCGGGGATCTGAACTGGTGGGCGATTGTCTGGCAATAACCCATCGGCTCCGTTGGGCCGATCACGCGACGGACGTCAGACCATAGATCCGTTTGACGTTTTCGCCGAGGAACTTGGCCCTTGTGGTCGGCTTCAGCGGTTGCACGAAATTCGTCAGGGCGTCTACCCAGGTATGCGGATGATCGGGGTGCGGATAGTCCGTTGCCCACATGAAACAGTCTGCGCCCACGTGGTCGATGGTGTAGGGTGCGGTAGTTTCGTCCGGGTCGCCTGAAATGAAACACTGTTCGCGGAAGATCTGACTGGCGCTGCGTTTGCTCAGCAGGTTCAACGCATCCGCATAGGCATCCAGACGATCCAGCAGAGGTCCAATCCAGCCACAACCAGCTTCGAGGATGCCGAGTTTAAGATCGGGAAACCGATCCAGTGTTCCAAGTGAAAGAAACGAAATGAACACCTGCTGCACAATGCTGCGCAGCCAGATGGCTTCGGCAGGGCCACGCCCGTGGGTTGGCCAGTTGAAAATACCTTCGGCTGCGCCGTGCGGTGTGAAGGTTGGATGGATCGCCAGCGGCACATTCAGGTTGGAGCACATTGCATACAACACATCGTGCGCTTCGTTGCCGTGTATTGTCTTGTTATGGTTGAACGGGTTGATCCAGGCGCCGCGACAGCCGTCCTTGACCGCGCGCTCAAGTTCCCGTGCTGAACCTTCAGGGTCGAGCAGGGTGAGTTGGGCGATTGGGACCAGCCGACCGCCACTGTTCCGGCAGAAATCGGCAATCCAGCGATTGTAGGCGCGAACGTAGGCCAGGCTCAGTTCCGGGTCGGTGAGTTCGCATTCCCATAACAGACCGATGGTGGGGTAGAGCAGGCAGTAGTCGAGGTTTTCCTGATCCATCAGCGCCAGGCGCTGCACTGGATCACAGGCACCGAAAGGCATGCTGTCCTGGTAGCGTCGATCGGGGCTCGGCCACAGATTTTCCTCGCCCATGGCGCCCATGATTGCCAGTGCGCCCTTGTTTGTCCGCCGTGAAGGTTTGCCGGCAATCTCCAGGTATTCAAGCCCGGCGTCATCGATTTTGATGCGCAGCGCCCGGTCGCGGTATCTGGCTTCGAGGTAGGTTTCCCACAGGTCGGCGGGTTCCAGGATGTGCCCATCGGCGTCGATGGTGCCGTCGTAGCCGAAGCGCTTGATCTGGTAGGCCATGGATTGCTCCCCTTGTTTTATCGTCGGGCTTTCACCCGCTTGTCCCCTGCAAGGATGCTAACAGATTAGCTGCAGATCGAGCAACGGGGCCAGTGTGCGTAAGCTTTCGCCGACTATCTGCGCATTAGCGCTCGTGGGATCGAGAATCAGTTCATCCACACCGGCGCCAGCATAGGCGGCAATGGTTTCGAGGATCTGCGCTTGCGTGCCCTTAAGGGTCTGGCGCTCACCGACCGGCTTGTCTACTGGTTCGGCAGGCAAACTCACCGGCACGCGCAGACTGATGTGCAGAGCGTCACGCCTGCCGGCATCCGTCATGAGCTGCTTCAGCGTGCGCACGCGTTCAGCCATCGCATCTGGCCCCTGGATCAACGCATGCCAGCCCTGACCAAACGTCACGGCCCGCTGCAATGCGGCATTGCTGTTTCCGCCCACATGGATCGGCAACGGGTTCTGCCGGGGTTTGGGTTCGAATCGCAGACCTTCAAACTGATAAAAAGGGCCATTGTGCCCGGGCAGATCTTCGCTCCACAGAGCGCGCAGGGCTGCGAGAGTATCGTTAGTCTGCTTTCCCCGGGTGTTGAACGGCACGCCGAGGTTAGCAAATTCGTCTTCAGTGACCGCAACGCCCACCCCGAGATCTACCCGCCCATCAGACAGGTCGTCCAGACTGGCAATGGTCTTGGCGAGACGTGCCGGATGATGCCAGGGCAGCACCAGGACCGAGGTCCCCAGGCGCACCTTATCGGTGGAACAGGCGATGGCGGTGAGCACGGTGAGGGCTTCGTGGTAAGGACGATCGCCGAGACGGCGGGCAACATAGGTCGCGTGAAACAGATGTTCGCTGACCCACACGGAATTAAAGCCGAGTTGCTCCGCCTGACATGCCATGGCTACCAGATCCGCCACGCGCGTAACGCCTTGATTGTTCGGTACACTGAACCCGAATTTCATGTTTTATCCTCCCTTCGATCTGAAGCTTAGCGGTTTTTGCCCATGTTGCACGTGGCACATTGGCTGCACGGGGGTTAAGCAGGTAGGCTCGACTATCCGATGGGCATGAGAGGGCAAGCATGGGTGCGCTTGAAGGTTTGCTGGTGGTTGATCTGACCCAGACGCAAGGAGAGTTTGCCGGTCGTGTTTTAGCAGATCTCGGAGCCGAGGTAATCGCGGTAGAACCGCTCGGAGGCAGCGCAAGAAGATCACAAGGTCCATTTGCCGCAGACGGAACTTCACTGACCTGGCTTACGCTGAACACCAACAAGCAGATCTGTACGTTGACCGGCGACTCGGAGGCAGACCGTTTACACCTGCTGGACCTGATCAGTTCTGCAGACGTGGTGATCGAATCCTTCGAACCTGGTTCTTCTGGAACCGGCACACTTAAAGATCTTGGTCTGGTCTGTGAAGACCTGCGTGTACGCAACCCGGGCCTGGTGATTGCCACCATCAGCGCGTACGGTTCAACCGGTCCCAAAAGCGACTGGCCGGCAACTGATCTGACTGTGGAAGCTGCAGGTGGTCTGACTGGCATGCAAGGTGGTGGCGATCGCGCGCCGTTGCCGGTGGGGGATCCACAGGCTTCTTTTCATGCCGGTGTTCAGGCAGCGGCAGACATATTGATTGCGCTCAATGAACGGCACCATAGCGGTTCGGGCCAGCACCTTGATGTTTCAGCCCAGGCAGCGGTCGTCTGGACGCTGATGAACGCGACAGGTTATACCGATGCAGTGGGTGCGAATCCACCCGGTTTCTGCGAACAGCGTGCGCAGGGAAGGCAACCCCCGATCCCCGGCATGCGACCGGCGCGGTTGCTTCAGGTTGCCGATGGTTATGTGGTGATCGGTCTGCACCTTCCGGGGATTGGTGAGCGAACCATGCAGGGTGCCATGGAATGGCTGCAGGCCAATCATCCCGAGCTTGTAGACGAACAACTCATCTCAACTGACTGGCGCGGCTGGATGGATCAGGTCCGCTCAGCTGCCTTGTCGATCGATGTGTTCAATCGGGGTTACGATCTGCTTGCGCAGGCTTTTACTCAACACAGAAAACTTGAGCTTCTGGATCTGGCCATCGAACGCAGCATTCTGATTGCGCCGGTCCTCAATGTGGCTGATCTACTGGAAGATCCGCAATTGCATGCGCGGGACTTCTGGCGGAATGTCGAAGGCCTGCGTGTGCCCGGTCCATTCGCCAGACTGACACGCACACCAATTACCTACACCGAAGCGGTAAAGACCCTCGATCCAGCCACGGTGGTGCGATCGAGCTGGCCGCGTCCGCAGCAACAGGCAGCAGATCGCAGCCGGGCCTTCGAAGGGCTCAAAGTGGCTGACTTTGCCTGGGTCGGAGTGGGGCCGATCATGAGCAAGGCGCTGGCAGACCATGGCGCCACAGTCATCCACATTGAATCGTCTTCGCGCCTGGATGTGCTGCGCCTGCTGCCGCCCTTTAAAGATGCGCAGGCGGGGCTCAACCGCTCGCAGTTCTTTGCCAACTTCAACACCTCCAAACGCGGTATCGAGATCGATCTGCAGACCGAGGCAGGGCTTGCCTATGCCAGGGAAATCGCTGCCTGGGCGGACGTGATCGTTGAAAGTTTCACCCCCGGGACCATGGCGCGCTTCGGTCTCGACTTTGAAACGCTGTCGAAGACCCGTCGGGACCTGGTGATGTTGAGCACCTGCATGCGCGGTCAGACGGGACCTCAGCGCAGCTATTCGGGGTTTGGTAATCAGGGGGCAGCTCTGTCGGGCTTGTTCGCCATCACCGGCTGGCCGGACCGTCCGCCCAGCGGGCCATGGGGTGCATACACCGACTTTGTGGCCCCTCGATACGGGGTGAGTGCGCTGGCTGCCGCTCTGCTTAACCGTCAGAAGACTGGTCTGGGCCAGCACATCGACCTGTCGCAGATTGAAGCGGGTATTCATTTTACGGGTCCTCAGGTTGCGCATTTCAGCAGCACAGGAACGTGTGCCGGGGCGGTGGGGAATCGACGCAGTCAGAACGTTCCGCAGGGGTCCTTTCAGACCCGCGGTCTTGAACGCTACATTGCGCTGGAGGTTCGATCAGACCGGGACTGGCGGGCGTTGTGCGCGCTGCTTGAGGATGCAGCCCTCAATAGCAACTGGGGACTTGCCGAGCGAGCGGCAAACGTCGACCTGATCGATGACCATCTGTGTGCCTGGACCTTGCTGCATGACGCAGATGATGCAGAAGCGCAGCTGGTGGCAGAGGGCATACCGGCCCACCGGATCATGTGGCCGGGCGATCTTCGAACAGACGCACAACTGGCGCACCGGGGTTTTTTCGTGCCGCTCGAACATCCGGAGATGGGTGTCATGCATTACGATGGACCGGTCACCCATTTCAGCGCCACCCCGCCGGTTCTCGATCGCCCGGGACCGTTGCTTGGCCAGCACAGCGAAGAGGTCGCTGGGTGGTTTAAACGCGGCTAAAGTCGGTTTAAGGCGGCGACGCA
>JAQBYL010000185.1 GCA_027622495.1 Pseudomonadota bacterium | reverse complement strand
CACCCCGGCGCGCATGGCTTCGAGAACCACCATGCCAAACGCTTCCTCATCGGTAGACGTCATCAGCAGAACATCCAACGCCCTGAACGTAGTGGCAGCGTCTTTGACCCGGCCGCAGAACGTCACTGATTGATCAACCGCCGCAGACCGAAGCTCTCCTTCGAGTTCACCGTCACCGATAAACACAAGATGCGCATCCGGCAGCCTTGAGGCGAGAACTGCGAATGCGCGCAACGCCAGGTCAGGGCGTTTTTTAGGATGCAGCCGACCGACCAGACCGATGTTGATTCGATCAGGTTCCAGACCGAGCGTGGCACAGGCGGCGTTGCGGTCGAGCAGCGGTATCTCGATCTCAATGGCGTTCGGCAGCAGCAGGGTTCGCGATGTTGTCCGCGAGTGTTCCGCAAGCACCGCATCTGACACAGCCCCTGCCAGATAATCCCGTGCCAGCAACCACCAGGCGAGTCGTCGGCCAACGCGACCGAAAAAACCAAACTCGTGGGCAAGCGCGACAACCTTGTGAGCTTTCAAGCGCGAGCGGAGCCACACCCAGTAAGCGCGGTGGCGGTGGCACAGAACGATACCCTGATGGTCACTAACCTCTCGCTTCAGGCTGGCAACCAGTCTGGCTGTGTCTTTGAAACCGGGATTGTTCAGATACTCAAAATCCGCATCCTGCCGGGAAGTCGTGACACCCAGAAACACCACGCGGCTGGTCATACCCAGACTCAGCGCCGCAGTGTGGTAGCACCTGCAGATATCAAGAAACGGTGGATAGTCGTTCGGAGCGATCTGCAGCAGGCTCGCTGCTGACGGATCAGGCATCTGGTTTAGTGACCAGGTAGTCTTCAAGAATCAGGTACTGAAGATCGGAGCCGAAGAACATGTCGAGGGCATCTTCCGGTGAACAAACCATGGGTTCGCCACGCCGGTTTAACGAGGTGTTCAACACAACGCCGTTTCCGGTCAGCTTTTCCATTTCTTCAAGCAGCGTGTAGTAGCGCTCGTTGGCTTCACGGGTGACGATCTGCACCCTGGCCGTGCCGTCAGCATGCACGACTTCCGGTATGCGCGATTTCCAGCTTTCCGCAACGTCAAAGGTGATGGTCATGAAAGGTGCCGGATGGTCTGTCTGAATAAGTTCCCGGGCACTTCTGTCTATTACGCTCGGGCAGAAAGGCCGCCAGCGTTCACGAAACTTGATCTGTTCATTGATGCGTTCGGCAATGCCTTTGACGCTTGGCGCGCCGAGAATACTTCGCGCACCGAGCGCGCGAGGACCAAACTCCATCCGACCCTGAAACCAGGCAACCGGATGACCTTCGGCAAGCAGTTCAGCCGTCCGGCGGGGTGGATCGTCGAGTTTTTCAAACACCAGCGGTGTCCGCGAAGCCTGCAGCGTCTCGAGGCAGCGTTCGTTTGTGTAACCGGGCCCCAGGTAGACGTGCGTCATTTTGTTAAGCTTATCGCCACGCTCTGTGGCCACATAAGTCGCAGCACCTAGCGAGGTGCCTGAATCCCCGGAGGCTGGTTGCACGAACAGTTCTTTCACATGTTCATGCGCTACGATCCGCTGGTTGAGCTTGACATTGAGGGCACCGCCTCCGGCAAAAGCAAGCTTGCCGGTCTCTTTCAGAATATCGCCCAGATAAATGTTCATCAGATCGAGACACCAGACCTCAAAAAGTTTTTGAACAGAGGCTGCGTAGTCAATATAGGGTTCATCAGCGACATCGCCCTTTCGCCGTGGACCGAGCCATTCAATCAGTTTGTCGCTGAAGTAATAGCCAACCCCATTTTCCTTGTAACGCCGCAGACCCACCGTACTGATGTAGCGGGTGTTCACGGCAAAACCCTTTTTCCTCGGCTGGATCAGCCGCGACAGGTCATAGCGTGTCGGATCACCGTAAGGCGCCATACCCATCACTTTGTACTCACCATCGAGCATGTCGAAGCCCAGGTATTCGGTCATCGCGCCGTACATGCCGCTCAGTGAATCCGGATCAAAGAACTCTTTGATGCGGTGGATCCGACCATTTTCACCGTAGCCGAAAAAAGTCGTCGCATACTCGCCCTTGCCATCCACCCCCATGATGGCGGTTTTTTCCTTGAAGCCACTCAGGTGGTAGGCGCTGGAGGCGTGTGCAAGGTGATGTTCCACGGGAACAAATTCGGTCTTCTGCCAGTCGATGCCAATCTGCTCACCGGCATCGATCACCCGTTTGCGGTTACGTCGAAAACGCCGATTGCCGTTGGCGAGGGCATCCAGTGCCCGATCAGGGGCGTACCAGTACCGTTTGGCGTAGTGCCAGCGTGCCGCAGAAAAGAGGCTGATCGGCGCGTAAGGAAAACACACCACGTCCACATCCCTGGCACGGATATTCGCTTGCGAAAGACAGTATCTGGCGGATTCCAGCGGCATCTGATTACGCGCATGTTTAACCCGGACGAAACGTTCTTCTTCCGCCGCTGCGACCACCTCTCCGTCGATCAGTAACGCAGCCGATGGGTCATGATTGAGTGCACCAGAAAGTCCGAGAATGATCATCCTTTAAACCGTCAACAGCCGTTGCGTTCGCCAGCCTTCATTGTAGCAGCGCACGAAGAGGCGCGGCCGTTAAAATCAGCCGCGACCACAGCTTCATCTAAAACCAAGATCGTTGAGGCTGCGTTCAAAACGCGCCTGCACCAGCGGCAGGTGCTCCCAGTTCTTCAGAAAGCGAGGCAGATCCCGGCCGATGTCACCTTCGCCCAGCGCATCCAGATCGATCAGCGAAAGAGCGTCGCCACACACCAGGAAATTGGTTCCCTTGAAATCGCCGTGGCGAACCCGTGCATTGCGCAAACTGATGACGAGATCTTCAAAGGCGGCGAGCCAGCAATCGCGCAGGCCCTCTGTGCGCACCGCGTCGATCAGGTTCAGGGTGCCGTGATCCTGCATCACGATATAGCTATCCACCACCAGAAAACCCGCGCGGTTTTCAATCAGCATCAGCGGACGCGCGGTCCTGACACCGATGAACCAGAGCAGATGTCCGTTGCGCCATGCTACGCGAACCCTGGACTTCAGGGAGCGGCGCAGGCGATGCACAGGCGATTTCAGATTGTAGCGTTTGACCACGTAGGTCTTGTTGCCAAGTACGACGCGAAAAACGGTGGCCGAGTTCCCTGGCTTCAGCACATCGGCACCGCTGAGCACTCCTTCCGGGTCACCGGCAAATGCCTGCAAGGCATCAGTCAAGTCTTCGCGGCGCGCAATAACCCTTCGGCCGGCAGTTTTGCGCACGGTAAACTCGCTGCACTCACGCAAGGTCTTTTTCATATACCTGCGGACCCGCTGTGCACGCTCGCTCTTCAACGCCCGATCCAGGCGCTGCACCGTCAGATCTGCGGTTGCAGATGGATCTTCCAGGAGATAGGTTGCACGCCAGCCTGCAACGTGACCATCAAAGCGCGGCGGGAACTGGGCCAGCAGACGACCGAGGTTACGCGCCCGTGTAGAGGCGCTGAGTGGCTTCCCGTTTGTGTGGATTCCATCCGCGTCCAGCGCATACACAACCGAACCGCTGCGCGCGAAATTGTCCAGATGGGGATCCGAATGCACACAGCCAGCCGCATGCAGTTGAGCGAACACCGAAACCAACTCAGTTGCCTGGTCAGCACTGTGATCCGTCAGAGCCTGCGCACCTGCAAGATAGGTATACACCAGCGCCCGCTCACCAGATGAGCCAGTGCCGGTTGCGAGCAACAAGGGAGCAGGCACCCTGGTGTTCGCAAGAGCACGCACGCCCTTGAGTTCGCGATCAAAGTAGCGCCGGGCATCGGCACCAACGAACAATTTGACGACACACACCTGCGCATCGAAGGTGCCGCGAGCGACCAGTCTCCGCCCGGGCAGGAGTCTCAGCACTTCGTCGCAGGCGATACGCACGTCGCGCGGCGGCATACTGGTCTGCACCTCAGACCCGGTGGTCTGGGGTGTTTCAAAAGCGAGTCGAAGCGGAAGGATGAACGGAGCATGCAGGTCACGCTCGATACCCGGCATCTCATCCCGCGGCATCGAAGTAACCTTTGACCAGACCGGTTTTTCCGGCTTTGCGATAGAGCATGAGGGCACGCTGGTAGACGGCTTCCCAGAACACCCCCTCCTCGGCAAACACTTCGCGCAGCGGGCGGGCGCGGTACACACGCACAAAGCGCAACCAGGCCCGCCGGCTCAAGGGCAGGTCCAGCGTGGAAAACAGCAACGCCGCCAGATCACGGATCAGCCATCGGCGCGGTATGCGGGTATGAATCTGCGCGCGATGCAGATCCAGCACCGCCAGGTCTACAACGTTCTGCGTAAACTTTTTCACATCGAGCAGCAGATGACAGATATAAAAATCCCGGTGAATCACCCCGGCCCCGTGAAACCGCCTGGCGAAGCCTGCCACCGCCATCACGAGCGCGCGCTTCCGGGCAGGGTGCGGGGGATCGTCAAACCAGCGATTAGTCAGATCTTCAAGACTTTCGCGACCGGCAAGTTCATCCGTTATGACAAACGAACGAACGCGAGCCGGGTTTCCCCCGCGCCTCCCGTAGGCAGCAACCCGGGGGGCTTGAATGCCATGCTCTTCGAGATGCCGACAGGCACGATACTCGTTTTCTGCGCCGATCACCGGTAGCTTCAGGGTAACCAGATTTTTGAAGATTTCATCCCAGCCAACACCCATATGCAGCTTGGCGAAGTAAACCTTTCCATCGATGCAGGTCCGCAACGTACGCCGTGTTGCGACGGCCCGATACACTTCACCCTCGAGATCGAATGCTGCATCGAATATGTCGCGATCGCGCCACGCAGCCTGCAGATCTTCGCGCAGATAGACCTCGCTCATCTGAGCCCCCGCATCAGGTCCTTCCCTCGAGCGTTGCCTCGATATGATCCATCGCCCGCTCCGCCATACTGAACAGGTCAGCCTGACGGCCATAGGCCACCCCGTTACCTGACCAGCAGGCGCGGCGGGCCGGATCCGTCAGAGTTGCACGCAGGGTATCGTTGAGCTGCTGCTGATCAAAGGGCGAGCTCAGCACCACGCCTGCATGCGCATCGGATATGTACGACGCAAAACCACAGGTGTCGGTCACGATTACCGGCAGACCGCAGATCAGCGCTTCCAGCAGAACCATACCGCCGCTTTCTGCCACCGCCGGATGAAGCATCAGATCAGCGCCGAGCAGAAAGCGCGGGACGTCGTCACGGCCCGACATGAACTGGACCCGATCCCCGATGTTAAGTGTCTCCGCCAGCCGGATGAACGGGCCCGCTCGATCCTGGCCGATGATCATGAACCGGCAACGGGCTTTGAGGGCAGCCGGCAGACTGGCAAGGGCCCGAATGGCCCGGTCGAGACCTTTGGTAATGAAACCTGAGCCTATCAACAGCAGCAGCAGATCGTCGTCTGCCAGACCGAACTCGTCGCGAAACTGTCTGCGTATCACATCTGCGTTGGCGGGTCGCACACGATCGCGGCCAAGACCCGGCGGTAAAAGCACCATACGCTCGGGCTCGGTATCGTAGTGCTGTCTGAACTCGCCCCTCTGTTTATCTGTTAGTAACAGAATCCTGGTCTGCGCACCTCGACGGAACACCACTTTTTCGAACCGCGCAAATACGCGATAGCGCGGTGTCCGGCGATATAGTGTGGAACGAAGCCGGCGGGTTTTTTCCTCGAAACAGGAATCGGCCGCGTAATACACATCCAGACCCGGCATCCGGTTAAAACCAATCACCAGGGCAACCGGTGATGCACTCAACTGCGCCACCGCCCACCCGGCAAACCGTTGCAGGGTGCGATGATTGGTGACCCGATGCAGCGTGTCGGGCATGAGCTTCACGTCAAACCCGGGCGGCACCTCACCTTCCCAGCTGATCGCATACACCCTGACAAGGTAACCGCGCCGCTGAGCTTCACTCGCCACTTTCATGAAGTCGCGCTGCAGACCTCCGAAAGGAAAGAACTTGAACAGACAGAACGCCAGCGTCCGGTTACGAGCGGCAAACTGTTCCAGCAGATCCACTGCAGCGGGGACCATCCGGTAGATATCTTCGTCAAGCGCGAGCGCGCGACCGTTCTCCATCCAGCGTGCGCGTTCTGATGAGGTCAGAAGTTTCACCAGCAGGTTGTTGAAGCGTGTCTGATCGAACGGTCTCTCAACGATCAGACCTGCCTGCGCAAAGCGCAGATACTTAGCGTAGCCGCATTCGGCGCTCACCAGGGCAGGCAGACCGGCAATCATCGCCTCGAGTATAACCATCCCGGCATTTTCATCGTAGGCCGGCAGCAGCAGACCATCTGCGGCAAACATGAGCTCGGCTACATCGTCGCGTCCGGGAAAAAATCTGACCCGATCATCTACACCCAGGCGTCGTGCGAGCCGTTTGAACGGCTCTGCATTGTCCTCCCCCATTACATACAGGCAGGTCTGTGAGTAAAGCGGTTCGGGCAATGCCCGAATACCACGCAACACCCGATCCAGGCCTTTCTTGATAAATCCGGAACCGACGAAGAGCAGAAGGTGGGTGTCTTCGGCAAGGCGTTCGCGCGCTCTCACCCGGGTGCGGATCTGAGCCTTGTCGGCGGGCGCAGCACGATCCCGATCGATACCCGGAGGCAGCAGGTGAAAACGGGTCACCGGTGTTGCGTAGTAGCGCCGGAAGTAGGGTATCTGAACTGCTGAGATCGCAAGTATCTGGGTGTGGCTCGAGGTGCCATCAAACACCGCGCGTTCCGATGCCGCAAAGGAGCGATAGCGCGGCGTGCAGCGGTACAGCCAGGAACGCTGACTACGGGCTTTGTGTTCAAAACACGAGTCTCCTGCGTAGTACACGTCAAGACCAGACATTTTGTTCATGCCAACAACCAGATCCACCGGATTGGAGCGCAGGTGGTCTCTGACCCAGACCGCAAAGCGCTCATACAGCTTGTGGTTAGTGATAGCGCGCACCGGTGCCAGGACGATCTCAATGTCGTCCGGGAGGGCTGCATTCCAGGCGATCGAATAGATCCTGACCTCGTGTCCACGGTGCTGGCATTCCCGCACCATTTTCATCAGATCGCGCTGAATTCCCCCGTAAGGAAAGTATTTATAGATGCAGAACGCTAGATGCATTGTTCAGTCTTTTTGCCTGCCGCCAGACTTCCTGCGGAGGCAGCGAGGCAAAGCAGGCAGGGGTGATGGGCTGACCGTTCCAGGTGACCCGTTGACCCTTGTAAGCACAGCGGCGCACCAGGCACGGTGAGCAGGCAAACTCTGCTTTCAGGTTGTGTGCCCGCGGGCCCAGGGTACCGGTCAATTCCGGGCTGGTGCTGCCATACAGACCGAGTGTGGGCAGGCCAAGGGCCGCCGCCAGGTGTGGCAAGCCGGAATCGACGCCGATGACCAGTGAACATTTTTTCAACTCTGAAAGCAGCCCGCTCAAGTCCAGACGAGGTAGAACCTCAGCTGCTGCCGCTTCACCGATCCGTTGCGCACGTTGTTTTTCGATATCGCTGCCCCAGGGCAATACCACCTCGAAACCATCATCCTTTGCCCTTCGGGCCAGATCAATCCACATCGTCTCCGGCCAGTGTTTACTTTCCCAGGTGGTGCCGTGCAGCAGCATCAGTCTCGGCGGCTGCGCTTGCACCGTTAGCGCCAGGCCATAGTCCACGCCTGTGACTGGTTGCGCATAACCGAGCGCTTGTGCAAACAGCGTCCGCAGGCGCAGCACTGCATGTTGCCCTTTCGGCACATCGACCGGGTGGCTGTAGAACCATGCTGCCAGTGACTCCCGAGCAGATGACCGGGACAGCCCGGCGCGCACACCGCCCCTGGCGAGACGCGCAACCACCGCACTTTTCAGCAGACCCTGCGCATCCAGAATCACGTCATAGTGGCTCTGTCGCAATATTCG
>JAQBYL010000184.1 GCA_027622495.1 Pseudomonadota bacterium | reverse complement strand
TTTGAGCCTACGACAAGGGCGCCGGGTTGTATAGGACGTGCCCGAACACGTCGGCTGTCGCGCGCTTTAAGAGGAGGTCTGGCTGTGCCGGACGTCTTTTCCCCTCACAAGGTATACAACGAATTCGGCCAGATTTTTCGTATGATCGCCGCACCGTTCCAACGAGCGTGCAGCCCACAGAACAGTCAGCAGTTCGTCGATGTGCTGCGGTTCAGCATGCATTTGTGCACCCATCTCTCTCATGATCTGGTAATAAGCGGCATCTACTTCGTGGTCGGCTTCGATGACTGCGAGGGCATTGTCAGCGCTCAAGCGCGCGAACGCATCGAGCACCCGGGCGAGCATCGTCTGGACCAGTTCCGCCATCCTGCGGATGTTGCTGTATTGATGTGTCGGCTGGGTGAGATTCGCGACGTTTCTGACGAATTTCGCGATCCGTTTTGCCTCGTCACCGATCCGTTCAAGGTCGGTGCTTGCCTTCATGATACTGATCAACATGCGCAGATCGGTGGCAGCCGGTTGGCGGCGGGCGATAATCGATGTGCACAGGTTGTCGATGGTGAGTTCCATCTGGTTGATCTTCGTATCGCTGCTGCTGGTCTTCTCGGCCAGCGCCAGGTCATGTGAGTACAGAGACTGGCAACTATGCTGCAACTGCTGCTCGACCAGACCGCCCATTTCAAGCAGGAGGCTGCGGGCTCTGTCCAGTTCGGCGTCGTATTGTTGTGAAATATGTTTGTTCATAAGGTGTGTGCGCTGTTGTCCTAACCATAGCGTCCGGTGATGTAGTCTTCCGTCTGTTTCTCTGTCGGGTTAGTGAACACGCTCTGGGTCCTGCCAAACTCGATCAACTTACCGAGATACATGAATGCGGTGTTGTCCGATACTCTGGCGGCCTGCTGCATGTTATGTGTAACGATAACGATAGTGTATTCGGCCTTCAAAAGATGGATCAGTTCCTCAATCTTGAGGGTTGAAATCGGATCCAGGGCAGAGGCAGGTTCATCAAGCAGAAGAACTGACGGCCTGACAGCCACTGCGCGGGCAATCACCAGACGCTGCTGTTGACCGCCGGACAAACCGAGCGCTGACTCTTTCAGCCGATCCTTGACTTCGTCCCACAGGGCTGCACTTCGAAGCGCCCATTCGACGGTGTCATCCAACTCGGTTTTGGGGGGTGCACCCTGGATGCGCAAGCCATAAGCGACGTTTTCGTAAATCGATTTAGGAAACGGGTTGGGTCTTTGAAAAACCATTCCGACACGACGCCGAAGCTGTGCCGGATCTACTTCAGGCGCGAATATGTCGTGCCCTTCCAGGTAGATGTGACCGGTGGTCGTCACTCCATCAATAAAATCGTTCATGCGATTGAAGCAGCGCAGCAGGGTGGACTTTCCGCATCCGGAAGGGCCGATGAAGGCAGTCACCTCGCGCCTGGGTATAGCCATGTTGACATCGATAAGGGCCGCCTGCTGGCCATAGTACAGACACAGGTCGTCCACCAGCAGACTGGGCTCTTCGGCAGAATCCCCGGTAGGCGCAGGCATGGCCATCTGTGTGTCTGCCACTTTGTTTTTAACGGTCATTGTGGTTTTCATCTCTTTTATCCGGCCTAACTTTCAACACCGCGGTAACGATCCTCAAGACGGGTTCGCAGCATGATGGCGGTCAGATTCAGACCGACGATCAACAGCACCAGCAGAAGGGCCGTCGCGTAGACCAGCGGGCGTGCGGCGTCGACGTTGGGACTTTGAAATCCTACATCATAGATGTGGAACCCCAGGTGCATGAATTTACGTTCCAGGTGCAGGTAGGGGAAATTGCCGTCCAGCGGCAGGGTGGGCGCGAGTTTTACCACGCCGACCAGCATCAATGGCGCCACTTCACCCGCCGCACGCGCAACGGCGAGTATGACACCCGTGAAAATCGAGGGGCTGGCTACCGGCAGCACCACTTTGAACAGCGTTTCCGCCTTGGTTGCACCCAGCGCGAGACTCCCCTCCCTGATTGAGCGCGGGATGCGGGTCAGACCTTCTTCTGTGGAGACGATCACTACCGGTACGGTGAGCAGAGCCAATGTCAGCGATGCCCAGACGAGGCCTGGTGTGCCGAAGGTCGGGGCAGGCAGCGCCGCTTCGAAAAACAGCGCGTCCAGGTTGCCGCCCAGAAAGTACACAAAAAACCCCAGACCGAAGACCCCGTAGACAATGGAGGGAACGCCCGCCAGGTTGTTGACGGCAATTCGGATGAGTTGCACAAATGCACCCTGCCGGGCGTATTCGCGCAGGTAAACGGCGGCAACTACCCCCAGCGGGGTGACCAGAACGCTCATCAGGAGCACCATGAGTACCGTTCCGAAGATGGCCGGCAAAATTCCACCTTCGGTGTTTGCCTCGCGCGGGTCGTCGGTCAGGAACAGCCATACGCTGAAAAAATAATGCTTAAGCTTGGCGATCACAGACATCCTGTTCGGTTGCCAGCCGCGCACCACGTCTGCGAAAGGGATGGTCAGGGTTGCACCGGTACTGATGGTGATTTCGATGGCGTCGCGTTGCAGGTCTTCAATCAGCGCGGCCAGATCCGTTTCCGCCAGGGTGTAGCGTACGGTCAGCGCATCGGTTTGGCTCCTGAGTGCTGCTTCGCTGCGTTCTCTCGCAGCATCGGTCAGCGTAGTATCGAGTTCCAGGCGCCGACGCTCAATTCTGATCTGTTCCAGGGCATAGTTGATGGTGTTGAATTCACCGCGCTCGATCCTGGCGATGGCTTCACGCAGTGTCTCCACCCGCTCGAGGCGCATATGGAATTCGGTCCACGCAGTGTCGGCTTCGGCAACCACAGAACCATCGAAAAGTACTTTCTCAAGCACACCATAGGCGTTGCCCCATTCCATGCGTTCGAAGACGGCGGCTTCGTCCGGGTAGCCGATCGAAGCGATGCGGTGGGAATAGATCCACTGGAAATCCGGTGGGTCGACACGCCGGTTGCCGGTCTTGATCAGAGATCGTTCAATCACCTCGACATCGGCCGGGAAGTCATCGGTGTCACCGGTCGCGCTGCGGTACTGATCCAGCAGCAGACTCTCGGTTTCAACTACTTCTCCCAGTGCATACGCCGCTACGCCGCTCGCACTCTCATAGTGTATCGCAGCAACATCGGCCGGCCAGAAATGTGCCAGTCCGCGCACGGCGATCAGACCAAGCAGACCGCCTACGGCGGTGATGCTGATGCCCACTGCCGCTGCGTTCAACCAGATCCACAGCTCACCGGAGGTGACCCAGGTTTTAAGGTTGGTGTTTTTGCTGTGCAACATGCTTACAGGTTTCCGTAACGCGACCGCAAACGCTGACGAACCAGCTCGGCCGCGGTGTTGAATGCGAAGGTGATCACGAAAAGTACCAGCGCGGTCAGGAACAGGATGCGGTAATGCGTGCTGTTGACCTCCGACTCCGGAAGTTCCACGGCGATGTTGGCGGCGAACGTACGCATGCCCTCGAACAGGTTCATGTCCATGATGGGTGTATTGCCTGTGGCCATGAGAACGATCATGGTCTCGCCAACCGCACGTCCCATACCGATCATCACAGCGGAAAAGATGCCGGGGCTCGCGGTCAGAACGACCACGCGGATCAGCGTCTGCCAGCGTGTTGCACCCAGGGCAAGGGAGCCATTGATCAGGTGTTTAGGCACACCGTACACCGCATCTTCGGCGATCGAAAAAATACTCGGGATGATGGCCAGCCCCATGGCAAGACCGACCACCAGGGCATTGCGCTGGTCATAGTTAAGGCCCAGGGTGTTCAGAAACCAGCGTTTTGCATCCCCGGCGAACACGACATGCTCAAAGACCGGCCCGGCGCTGAACGCAGCCCACACAGACAGCACAATGAACGGCACGACCAGCAGACCATACCAGCCGTCAAGCGCGGTCGTGATTGAACCAGGCAGTTTCTGCCACGCAAGCGACAGCAGCACAATCACCAGGGGTAAGCCGAAGAAGGCAAGAATTACGGCCGAAAGGTTAGCCTCGATCAGCGGTGCGAGCCACAAACCGGCCAGAAAGCCGACGATCACGGTGGGCAGCGCCGCCATGATTTCGATCCCGGGTTTGACGATTCTGCGCATGACCGGGGCCATGAAGTAGGCCGTATACAGCGCCCCCATGATGGCGATCGGAACCGCAACCAGCATGGCGTAAAACGCTGCTTTGAAGGTTCCAAACAGCAACGGTGTAAGCGAAAACTTCGCTTCGAAGTCGTTGTCTGCGGAAGACGATTGCCAGCTGTAAACGGGACTTTCGTATCCCTCGTACCAGATCTCTGACCACAGCGCAGACAGGGATATCTCCGGATGTTCGTTGCGCAGTGTATAGCTGTGAATGCGCCCGTCGGGCGTTGCTGTGAGCAGGATGTCAGAACGGGGCGATATGACTGAAAGGCGGCTGCCCGGTGCCGCCGGGTGTGAAGCGAGCAACCGCTCGGAGGTGGTGTAGAGCAGGTGCACGTCGCCGCTCTGGTCGACTGCTGCAAAGCCTTTGCGCCTGGGCTCGGGAGCGATCTCCTTGACGTCGGCCGGCAGTGTGAACTGCCTGACCCGTTCCAGCGACAGGCCGAACTCACCGCGCACTACAAACCACTGGGCGAGACGTGCCTGGTCGTCGGCGACCAGTAGTGAGTAGCGACCGAGCAGAGGTTGAAGAGCCATAAGGGTCGCCGTCCCGGGGATCAGATCACGCTGATACAATGCATTCAGTTGCCCGGATCGGGTGATTTCAAACATGGCGACGCTGCCGTTGTGATCGGTTAGGTACAACCACTGACCGCGCGGTCCGAACAGGACACGATCGTATTTCCGATCCAGTCTGAGCGTGCGGGTACGAGGCTCATCCAGCTCGAAGCCTGGCTCGACGTCGCGGTACCGATCCAGGGTCAGGGTGCGGCCAGCCAGATGGGCGACATACATGTCCGTGTCGTGATAGTAGACGTCGAAGTCCGTCACATCGCCAAGCTCGATCCACAGGTCGCTGAACAGATAATCGATCCGGGCACCGATGCTGCGGTCGTCGCCTTCGAAGGAAATCGGGTAACTGGCGTGCATGATGTTCAGCTCGCCCTGTGTGTCAACAACCGCGTAAGTTGCGCCATCCGGGTAGACCGACTTGACCGTCTTGAGGGTTCGCCCCAGATCCTGGCGATGTTTGACCTGGCCGTCTGCGAGCTGCCAGAACACGATTTCGCCGGGTGTATCAAAAACCAGGCCGATTTCGTCGCTTTCGTTCACGTCCAACGTCAGCGGCTCGGTAACGCCCAGGTCATAGACACGGCCGGTGCTGATGTCCGCACCGGCGAAGATTGGAGCAACGACCCACAGCAGGTAAAAAAAGATCAGGGCGATTGCAACGATCACCGCACCCCCGCCCAGTGCGACCACGTGACGCGTCAAGCTGTTCACCCAGCGCCGCCTGCGCGGCAGAGTGCCGAGTTCCACTCTGGTTGCCATCATGTCACGGCTGACAGACATACTCGGTCACTGAAGTCTGCGCATCTCGCGCAGGGCGATGCTTGCAGAGACCGGTATGTAGCCATCTTTCTCGACGATCTCCTGGCCCTGTTTTGACAGAACCAACTTCAGGAATTCCAGCTCCAGAGGCGGCAGCGATGTGTTGGGCTTTTTGTTAACGTATACATACAGGTAACGTGCCAGTGGATAGTCACCATTAACCACGTTGGCTGCAGTGGCAGCAATCGGTTCAGAACCGGTTTCTGCGGCGATGGCAATGGCCTTTACTCCGGAGGTGAGATAGCCGATGCCGGAATAGCCGATCCCATTGAGCGAGGATGCCACCGCCTGCACGACGGAAGCCGAGCCCGGTTGTTCGTTGACGGTGTTTTTGAAATCACCCGAGCACAGAGCGACCTGTTTGAAGTAGCCGTAGGTACCGGAAACCGAGTTGCGACCGTAAAGCTGGATCGGACGCTCTGCCCAGCTTCCGGTCAGGGCTGTTTCGCCCCAGCGGGTGACGTCTTTGAGACCACCACAGCGTCGGGTGACTGAAAAAATGGAATCGACTTCCGGCAGGCTGAGTGATTCCAGCGGATTGTCTTTGTGCACATACACAGCCAGCGCATCCACAGCCACCCGGACAGCCGTCGGCTTGTAGCCGAAGCGCCCTTCGAAGGCTTCGATTTCCTTGTCTTTCATCTGCCGGCTCATGGGGCCGAAATTTGCTGTGCCTTCAGTCAACGCTGGAGGTGCGGTGGAAGAGCCGGCTGCCTGCACCTGAATGTTGATGTTGGGATAGGCCTTTTTAAACGTTTCGGTCCACAGCGTCATCAGGTTGGCCAGTGTGTCGGACCCGGTGCTTGAGAGGTTGCCGGAAACTCCGCCAACCCGTTGATAGTCGGGCAGATCGTTGTCGGCGGCCTGTGCGTTGAAAGTTGCGGTAACGATACTGCTCAGGAGCAGTAGTTTGAGGAATTTCACGTCTTCTCCTTTTCGATTGTCTTAATCTCGTTCAAGTTGGGTTTCCTTAAATACACAGAAGAAGGTGCTTCCATGGCCTAACTGGCTGTGGACTTCGAGCTGCGTGTTATGGCGTTTCAGAATGTGTTTGACGATGGCGAGGCCCAGGCCGGTTCCCCCACGGACCCGCGCCTGCACCAGATCTATCTGGTAGAACCGTTCGGTAAGCCGCGACAGATGAGCGCGGGCAATGCCGAGGCCGTGATCTTCAACGGCAAATCGGGCACCGCCAGCGACAGTTTCCCAGCGGATGTTAATCGCACCACCGTCGGGGCTGTAGCGCACTGCGTTGGTCACCAGGTTAAGGCAGGCGCTGTGCAGTTCGCTTGCCACCCCCCGAACCCGCGCAGCGCACTGAAGCGTGACTTCGATCTGATGGCGCCCGCCACTCAAGATGCGCGCATCTGAACAGATGGCATTGGCGATGTTGTGCATATCCACCCACACCAGTTCTTCCTCAGCGGGACTCGGGCTTGATTCAAGACGGGTGAGCAGCAGCAGGTCGTCAACCAGAGCGCGCATTCGATTGGTTGGTGCGCGCATTCGGTTCGCTACATCGTTGATGGTCTCAAGGTCAAGATCCCCATCCTGCAGCGTCTCCAGGTAACCGACCATCACCGTCAGCGGTGTACGTAATTCATGGGAGACGTTGGCAATAAAGTCCTGACGCATGCTGAGCAGTCGATTCAATTCGGTGACGTCGCGAATCAGAAGCATCGATCGAACCGGATCTGCGCTCTGATCGATGCGTCGGGCTTCAAGGCGGACCTCCGGGTTGATGGGACTGGCGAATTCAACAATGTCGCCATCCACCTGATGCCTGATCAGTGCGTTCAGATCCGGGTCGCGGACCAGTGAGCTCAAGTGATTGCCGTGATCTGAATCGGTCAGCTTCAACAGCATGCGGGCGCCGCTGTTGAGATTTTCGATGGCGCCATGAGAATCGAGGATGATCACCGCGTCCGGCAGGGCATCTGCGATGGATCGCAGGGCCCTGAGGCTGCTCAGGGTCTTAAGGTGCCGCGCGCGGGCACGGCCAATGGCGCGATACAGTCGACTGGCACTGTCCTGCCAGGGATCGAGCGCGTTGAGCGGTCGGCGCAATGGGGTTTTCGACCATAATGCAAGTCGTGAACGTTCACGATATTGAATCGCCCCCCACACCACGGCGGTGGTGAAAAAAGCCCAGCCGAAGGCGCCAGTCAACCAGCCGAGCAGCAATGCAGCTATCGCCAGACCGGCGAGCAGCAGTATTTCCTGAAAAGTGGTGTTCATCCAGGGCGAGGGCGGTCAGGGTGTGAGGTGACACATGATGGCGGCAATTAGACCCGGTCAATGTGACAGATGAATGACGCCTGCAGCGGATCTTGCGGCTATGCAGACCGCGTTTGCGGGTCAGAGCGCTTGTTCGTCTACCGGTTCGCCCAGAGCGCG
>JAQBYL010000183.1 GCA_027622495.1 Pseudomonadota bacterium | reverse complement strand
CAGCAGAATCTGCGGGTCGCCAGTAGGTAGGGGTGGCAATGCCCTGGCCATCATCAAAGCGATCATCGGCGTAACGGTGGTTGGAGGCCTGGCTGGAGGAATCGATCGCGTCGGTGAGTGACGCAAGTGCTGAGCCGGCTGGTCGACGCTTGGATTGCTCGCGCTGCAGTTCCAGCAGATCCTCGTTATCAAAGGCCACAGGTACTGACAGACCGGCGATTGGCGCGGTCAAACAGAGGATGAGCGCAAGCCATCTATTCACAATTGTCCTTCGCACAAACTTCATCTGCGTCAGAAATGACAACTATTATGTCTAAATAAGAGCGCTATGTTAATGAAATGAAGCGGGCAACAGAGCCGAAAATTGTTAAGAGTTCTACTGAAGGATGTGTCGCTTCGTCCAGACACTCAGCGCCATCCCGGTATGCTATTGATCTATGAAGGGTTTTGCAATGTCCACAGAGGGTGCACAGGATGTGCACAGGATGCTGAGAAGCCCTGACAGGCCGCTTAAGGATCTGAAAGCAGGTTGCGCTGGCCGATCAACTCAATCGGCCAGCGAAACGACACCCCTCAGGCTGGTTCGGCCACGAACACCGGAATCTTGCGGGTGGTCTTTGCCTGATAGTCGTTATATGGCGGATATGCCTCAGCACTGGCCTTCCACAGGGTGGCGCGTTCGTCAGCATCGGTCACTTCGCGTACCCGCATCTTGGTGACGTCGGTCTTGTCGCGAATTTCCACATCCGGGTTTGCGCGCAGGTTGTACACCCAGACCGGGTTCTTCGGCTGACCACCCATGGAGCCCACCAGCACGTAGCTGTCGGCGACTTTCACGCGCATGAGCGGAATCTTGCGGATGCCGCCGGTTTTGTTACCGACGTGGGTCACGATGATGCAAGGCATGCCGGTCTCGAGAAGCGTGCTGCCCTTGGTACCGCCACTGCCTTCGTAGAGTTCGACCTGCTTGCGGACCCAGTCGATTTTAGGTGGAAGATACTCCATGGATATTCCCTTTAATTGCTGTGTTCAAAAGCGCATTGTGGCACGTTGTGGGGGGATCAGCAGCCTCGCAACCGTGACGTCAGAAAGGAGCGCACCATGAAGCACAGCATCCCGAAGCACCGCAATAACGGCATGACACGTCGCGAAGTCACCAGAAAACTCGGTCTGGCGGTGGGGATCGGTCTGGTTGGTGTTCCCTATGCACGGGCGGCGGCACAGGTGGCCGCAGAGGCGGCCGCGCAGACACCGCCTCAGGTTGAAGGCCCTTTTCACCCGATTCACAAACAGGCCGACACAGATCTGGACCTGGTGATGATCAAAGGGCATCAGAAATCTGCGACTGGCGAGGTGATCGGCGTGCAGGGCCGGGTAGTGGATACCAATGGCAGGCCGCTCGCCGGTGTTGAAGTGGATGTCTGGCAGGCCAATCACCACGGTCGTTACAGCCACACTGGTGATCCAAATCCAGCCCCGCTCGATCCGGATTTTCAGGGCCAGGGAATTGTTACAAGCGACTCGAACGGCCGCTATGCAATCAGAACGATCAAGCCTGGCGCCTATCCGCTGATTTTTCTGGGCGAAGATGGCTGGCGATGCCGCCACATCCACTTCAAGCTTTCAGGTACTGGGGTGAATTCGTTGACGACGCAGATGTACTTCGAGGGCGATCCGCTGATCGCGCAGGATATGGAGATTGCCAAGGCACCGCGAGAGTTGCGCAGTTTGTTGATTGCAAGTGCATCACCTGATCCGACCTCTGGTGTTCCGATATACACGTTCGACATCGTTCTGCAGCAAGCTTAGAGGGATCGTGTCTGAGCCTTGCACTGTTGTCATTCGGTTGAAGGAATGAAATCGAAACCGGTCTTGCGGACAGACCGGCTGCGAAATCTGAATCGGTACTTTCCCATTTTCACAAAACCAGCGAGACCAACTCGGGCATTACCCAGCTTGCCGTCCGCTGATTCGGAGGCCCGGTTGCCGACGTCGGTGATCGATATACCGCGAGTCAGCCCTAGATTCGAGCAGGTGTCGAGCTCAGCGTGTGCGATGGCTGGGTAGATACCCTTACCGCGGAAGTTACCTTTCGTGAAGGCCTTGTAACCATAGCTCCATCCAGCCGGCACACGGACATCCAGTTGGTGAATGTGAGGTGCTCGATGGATGGCACGCCATGTGGCACATATCACCATGGTCGAACGCCTCAGTGATTTTGTCGGGATGCAGTTGTAGACAGGGGTCTGTTGCCGCCTGCATGCACTCGTCCAGACTCACAGTGCGAATTGATAGCCCGGCAACCGCGGGAGGTATCGACGCGTTTGCTGCAGCGCTGGTCGCGCAGAGCCCACGGGTATTGACCCAGTACAGATACAAACCCAGCTTTTTCAAAACCGAGAACAGCATGAATCTCAAGACCTCGCAGAAAGAGACCCATCTAGGGACGAGCGGCCTTTCCTGTCAATGCAAGGCTTTGCGTAGTGTGAAGAGAAGCTAGTACTAGCGCTGCAGTACGCTACACTTGGCCGCTGTTTTTTTTACGTAGCTCATAGATTTGATCCAACGCTTTCAAAAACGCGATCTGATTCTGTACACCTTTATGCTCGCCATTCTGGTGAGCATCTGGCTCGCCATGTTTCAGATCGATCGGCAATGGCATTTCATTGCACAGACCCAGGACAAGATCGACGAACAGACACGCGACATCGCGGATCTGCGTCGTCAGATTCAACGTGGCGCGGTTTTATCTGGTCCGGTCAGCGAGGCTGATTCGCAAACCCTGCCTGCTGACTGGCAGGCGTTTGCGCGGGCTGATGATGCATCCCGGGCCGCAGACTACGCACGCGGTGACTGGCTGATCAGCAGCTTCCCTTCACAAGTGCCAACCCTTACGCCGTTTCTATCCGGTGATACTTACTCATCCAATGTTCAGCGCTGGGTGATCGACACGCTGATCACCCGGGATCCCGCGACGCTTGAATGGTTACCACTGGTCGCCGAAAAATGGTCGATATCCGATGACGGTTTGTCGATCACCTTCACGGTTCGCGAGGGCCTGGTGTTTTCCGACGGGCAGCCGCTGACCGCCCAGGACGTTGCGTTCAGCTGGCACTTCATGATGGATGAGAAGATCGCTGCGCCAAGAGATCGCTCTTACTACTCACGGATTACAAGCGTTGAAAGTAACGGAAGGGATGTCACCTTCCAGTTTGCTGAACCTTACTTTGAATCATTTCAGATCGCCGGTCTGATGGCGATTCTGCCGGAGCATTTCTACGGGAAATATCTCGAAAGTGTGGCCACAGCGGAAGAATTCAACCGCTCCACCGGTCTGTTGCTGGGATCCGGACCATACCGAATGGTTTCACCCACCGACTGGAAACCGGGCGATCTGATTGAACTGGTTCGCAATGAACGCTACTGGGGCTGGGTGTCGGCACCTTTTGAGCGACGGATCTGGAAATCCATTCAGGTTGATGCCGCACAACTGACGGAATTCAAAAACGGCGGGATCGATGTTTATACCGCCCGGCCGCTCGAGTATCGCGATCTGGTGCAGGACGAGGCAGTCACAAGCGGCGCGCAGCCATTTGAGTACTACGATCCGCGTGGCGGCTATATCTACATTGCCTGGAACCAGCTGCGCAGCGGTTCGGCAACCCCGTTTGCAGACCGGCGTGTCCGCGAAGCGATGACCTACCTGACCGATCGTCAGAGAATTGTCGATGAAATACTGATGGGCTATGCGCTGGTAGCAAATGGTCCATTCAATCCGCTTGGCAAACAGGCCAACCCCAACCTTGTCACAAGGCAATTCGATGTGGCCAAAGCGAAATCCCTGCTGGCAGAAGCAGGCTACATCGATCGAGATCGTGACGGTGTGGTTGAATCAGAGCAGGGTGTGCCACTGAGCTTCAAGATCACCTACCCCTCTGGTAGCGACAACTACAAACGGGTGGTGTTGCTGTTAAAAGATCTGTACGTAAAGGCTGGTGTGTTGATGGAGCCAAACCCGGTGGACTGGCCGGTTCTCATCACCGCGCTCAATAACAAGGACTTCGACGCGATCTCGCTCGGTTGGACTGGCGACTTTGAAATCGATGTTTACCAGAACATGCACTCCTCACAGACCGAACCTGGCGGTGATAACTTCATCAACTACAAGAATCCAGAGCTGGATGGTCTGATCGAAAATGCCCGCCGCGAGATGAACGAAGACCTGCGTATGCCGTTGTGGCACCAAGTGCATGCATTGTTGTGGCGTGAGCAACCCTATACCTATCTGTTTCGATCCAAGTCGCTGGTGTTTTCCGACAGAAGAATTCAGAACGTTAAAGTCGAGCGGGCGGGTCTGAATACAGGCGGTCTGTGGAGCATGCCCATGGAGTGGTATGTGCCAAGCGGGCAACAGAAATACTCGCGTTGATTGATCTGACCCGGTATCCCAGATGCTGACCTATGTCATCCGGCGCCTGCTGCTGATTCTGCCGACCCTGCTTGGAATCACGGTGATGGTCTTTGCCATCATGGCGATGGCGCCTGGTGGTGTTGGCGCCAGCTTGTTAACCCGATCTGGTGATATGCGGCCGGAGGAACGGGCCGCCATGGAAGCCTATCTGAACCAGCGTTATGGCTTGAATGAATCGCTCCCTACCCAGTACCTGCGCTGGCTCAATCGGGTTTCACCGGTGGGGTTCAGAACGGATGCTGACAACCAGCCAGACGGGTTTGGTTTTAAAGCACCTGATCTGGGGATGAGCTTCGCCAAGAACCGACCTGTCACCGACCTGGTGGCGGCAGCCTTACCGATCACCCTGTTGATGAACGCACTGTCGTTGCCGATCGTGTTTGTCATGTCGATCGTGATGGGGGTGTACACCGCACGCTTTCGCGGACGCGCGCTGGATGTGGGGATCAGCACCGCTAACCTGGCGCTATGGTCAATCCCGGTAATCTGGATGTTGCTGATCGGCCTGCTGGCGAGCGAAGAATATCTGCATCTCTTCCCCACCTCGGGGCTCGAAAGTCTGCGGGCTGACCGCTGGACATTTCTGCCATTTACCGGCGACACCGGCTGGCAGCGTGGTTATCTGCTGGATGTTCTGTGGCACCTGGTGTTGCCGGTGATCTGCCTCACCTACACGGGCTTCGCATTTTTAACCAAGCTCACACGTTCCGCGGTGCTGGAAAACCTGCAGACCGACTATGCGCGAACGGCGCGCGCCAAAGGAGTGTCAGAAAGCGGGGTGCTGTGGCGCCATGTTTTCCGCAACAGTCTGTTACCGCTGATCACAGTCGCTGCCTCCATTCTGCCGGGATTGCTGGTGGGATCGGTGATTGTGGAGTCAATATTTTCCATCGATGGAATGGGTCGGTTGGTAGTGGAAGCCGTTCAGCTTCGTGATCGCGAAGTGGTTCTTTCGATAACTCTGATCACCGCGCTGATGACCCTGATCTCGTACCTGATTGTGGACATCTGCTACGCGGTGGCTGATCCGCGGGTGAGTTTTGAATGAGTGAGCAGGCCATCAACACCTCCGCCATCCTCACCACCGCACCACAGACTTATGCCCGAAGGGTCATGCGTGACACGCTCTCACAGGTGGGTGCGCGGATCGGGTTTGCCTGGGTTGGCAGTGTGGCGCTGCTTGCCGTGTTTGCACCGTTTATTGCCAATTCCCATCCTTATCTCATGTTGGTGGACGGGCAGTGGATGAGTCCGCTGCTCACGCATCTGGACTGGCTCGACGTGACACTGCTGGCTGGTTTTGTGATGGTGTGTGTCAGTGTACGGTTACGCAAACGGTTTGGACCGGGTCGGTTGCTGTTGATTGTCCTGGGTGTCTGCGCGCTAACCAGTCTGCTTGGACAGGAGTTTGTTCAGCCCCCAAAGGCAATTATTTTTGATCAGTATCGTGTTGGTCTGGCCGATGGAAAGATCGAAAGCGCAATATTCGCACCTATCCCCTATTCACCCACTGATCGCTCGCGCGACCAGCCTGCACCACTCGCACCACCAGACTCGGTTCACTGGTTCGGCACCGATGAAGATGGGGCAGATGTGTTGAGCAGAATGATCCACGCCTGTCGCATTGCACTTGGCATTGGTCTGGTGGCCACCGGCATCGCGCTCGGGCTCGGCATCCTCTACGGAGGGGTGATGGGCTTCTTTGGTGGCTGGATGGACATCGTGATGATGCGCCTGCTGGAAATATTCGAATCCATCCCGCAGCTTTTTCTGCTGCTCACCGTGGTTGCCTTTTTTGGCCGCAATATCTATCTGATCATGGTGGTGATCGGTCTCACCTCGTGGCCCGGCTATGCGCGTTATCTTCGCGCAGAATTTCTCAAGCTGCGGCACCTGGATTATGTGCAGGCAGCCCAAGCCTGTGGTCTGCCGCTGTGGTCGGTGTTGTTCCGTCACATGTTACCCAACGGGGTCGCACCGCTTCTGGTTGCGGCGAGTTTTGGTATTGCATCGGCCATTCTGGCGGAGGCTACCTTGAGCTTTCTGGGGTTGGGTCTGATCGACGAGCCGAGTTGGGGCGGCATGTTGAATCAGGCTGTTGGACCCAGTGGATCGTTCGCGCTGTGGCTTGCCACCTACCCGGGTCTCGCCATTTTCTTCACGGTGTTTGCCTACAACCTGATCGGCGAAGCCCTTCGCGATGCAATCGATCCGCACCTGGAGCACAAGCCGTGACCGATCTGCTGCGTGTTGAACATCTTGTGACAAAGTTTCGTGGTCAGCATGAAGATCTGGTAGCGGTGGATGATGTTTCGTTCAGCATCCGCCCGGGCGAAACAGTCTGCCTGGTGGGTGAATCCGGATCGGGCAAAAGCGTTACCGGTCTATCGATCCTGGGTCTGCTGCCGGATTCAGCCTCGCACCCATCAGGAACCATCGGTTTGAACGTGGACACTGCCGTGGGCGATGGTCAGGTCATGCTGCTCAACGCGCCAGAGAGTCTGCTGCGGAGCATTCGTGGCGCACGCATATCGATGATTTTTCAGGAACCCATGACCTGTCTGAACCCGGTGCTGACCATCGGCGAACAACTGATGGAACCGCTGGAGTTGCATCTTGGGCTGGTGGGCGACGCCGCACGAGCCCGCGCGCTTGAGTTGCTTACCCAGGTGGAGATGCCGGAACCAGAGCGACGGCTCGAGGAGTATCCGCACCGGCTGTCTGGCGGTCAGCGGCAGCGGGTGATGATTGCCATGGCGCTCGCCTGTGAACCGGATCTGCTGATCGCCGATGAACCGACTACGGCCCTGGATGTGACCATACAGGCACAGATCCTCAAACTGATGGCGCAACTGCAGCGCCAGCACAAGACCGCCATGCTGTTCATCACCCACGATCTGAGTGTGGTTTCGGAAATCGCTGACCGTGTGATCGTCATGCAGAAAGGTCGTATCGTCGAAAGTGGTGAACGTCATCAGGTTCTGTCGGCCCCCGCGCATGCTTATACCCGGGAGTTGCTGGCCGCCTTACCGGGTAACCTCAAGCGCTTGAGCAAGTCACCGGCCAAAGATGAACAGGCGCTCATCAGCGTTCGCGATCTTTGTGTGTACTTTCCTGTCAGGAGCGGTGTGCTGCAGCGCCATGTCAGTGACGTTAAAGCGGTTGACCATGTTTCGCTCGATATTGCCCGTGGACGCACGCTTGCGCTGGTGGGCGAATCAGGGTCAGGCAAGACAACATTCGGTCGGGCGTTGCTCGGTCTCATCCGACCTACCGCTGGTTCGGCAATCTATCAGAACACCGATCTTGCAACGCTTGATCGACGCGCATTTAAACCTTTCCGTAAAGACCTGCAGATCGTCTTTCAGGACCCGCAGTCTTCTTTGAACCCGCGTCTGTCGATTGGCTCGATCCTGACCGAGCCCATGGCGACCCATGGCATCGGCAGCAATGCCAACGAAAGGTATGATCTGGCAGGCGAATACCTGAAGAAGGTCGGCCTGGATCCAA
>JAQBYL010000182.1 GCA_027622495.1 Pseudomonadota bacterium | reverse complement strand
AACAGGTTATAGAATTGAAAGATGAAGCCGACGTTTTCTGACCGCCATTTAGCAAGCGCACGCCCACTCATGCTCTCGAGTGCCTGGCCATTGACTTCGATGCTGCCTGCGCTCGGGTGATCCAACCCGCCGATCAGGTTGAGCAGTGTGGTCTTGCCGGAACCGGAGGGACCCATCAGCGCCAGAAAATCGCCTGTTTCGATGGTGAGATTTATGCCTGTCAGTACTTCAACGGTCTCACGCCCCTTGGTGAAGCGTTTTTCGATGTCCCGACAATTCACAATCGCGGTCATGGTCTCTCCGTTGTGTTGATACTGGTTATTCTTGTTCCCTGATTCAGACTCGCGAGAAGCTCGTCTGACAACTTGTCAACAACCCGTTCACCCGGCTGCAGACCATCGATCACCCGAACGGTTGCACCGCGACGGTCCGCAATCACCACCGCTCGGGCTTGGGCCTGATCCGCAACCACCACGTACACCTGATGGCCTGCGCCATTTTTGACTATCGCGTCTGCCGGTATGGTCACTCCCCGAAGTGGTGTCTGCTCGGGAACCCTGGCCTCCTGCGCAAGAAACACCACCCGCACACCCATGTCGGGCAGCACACGCGCGTCCTTTTCAACAAAACCCACCCGCACCCGTACCGTGGCTTTATTCCGGTCTGCGGCGGGAATGATTGCGATCACCGATGCGGCAAAACGGTCATCTGGATAGGCATTGAGCGTGACCTCCACGGGTTGCCCCGCGTACACCCGGTTTATGTACGACTCGTTGATGTCTACTTCGATCTCGAGTGAATCCATATCGACAATGGTGCAGATACCGGTGCGGGTAAACCCACCACCGGCAGACACTGGTGAAATCATCTCGCCTGGTTGCGCCGCCTTGGCGATCACGATACCGGAGAATGGCGCGCGGATCTGCATGTCTTCCACAACCTGCCGCTGCACGGCGGCACTGTACTGGGCGACGACGATCTCCTTGCGCGCCTGGTTCAACCGGGCGATCAGACCCTCAACCGACAACTCATCGCTGTCCAGGTCCGCCTGGCTTGCCAGATTGCGCTGCGCCAGTTCCTGTGTTCGCTGAAGATCCAGCTGCACCTGTTTGAGCAGCACCTCCAGTTCTTCGAGGCCCGTTCGCGATGACTCGAGCTGCGCTTCGGCAAGCTTCAACTGAGCGAGCGGTATGCTGTCGTCGAGCCGCGCGAGCAGCTGACCCTTGACGACCTCCACCCCTTCTTCAATCAGAACTTCAAGGACTTTGCCGGTGGATTTGGAACTCACCGTGGCCTGACGACGGGCAACCACATAGCCGGTGGCATCCAGAACGCTGCCGCCTGAATCAAGGTTGCGTTGTGAGGTGGCTTCAGCGACCGCGGTAGAGACAGAAAGAAGACTGCCCTGGCCTGGGATATCGAAGAACCAGAACACAAATCCCGCGCCCGCAACCAGTGCGATCAGCACGAACCATTTAAGGGGTCTGGTGCCAGCACCTTTCTCAGGCTCGCTGCGATCGATCTTGAGCTGCTTTAAAAGCTCCTTCTTATCGGGCTCCACGGCTCGATCGTTCAATCTCGCTCCTACGGTGCTTGCCCGCACTCACTATGGCCTGCGAGTTTAGCAAAGTCCCGGGTACACGTAGAGTGGCGGGACGAAAACGTCGGAAAGTCGGTTAGACTGGTGGTCGGAGGGTTTGAATTGGCAACACGCACGGCAAAAATTCTGAACGACATCGGCGAAATCGATGCACGGCACTGGGATGAATGTGCCAATCCGCAAGGTCAACCCTATAACCCGTTCCTCAGCCATGCCTTTCTGCACGCAATGGAAAAAAGTGTCAGTGCAACGCCCCGGACCGGCTGGAAGCCCTTTCACCTGATGCTCGAAGAGGGTGAAACTCTGCTGGGGGTGGTCCCCATGTATCTGAAAGGCCACTCGCAGGGGGAGTATGTGTTCGACGCCGGCTGGGCTGACGCCTGGCGGCGCGCTGGGGGTGAGTATTATCCAAAGCTGCAGGTCAGTGTGCCCTTCACACCGGCAAGCGGTCGCCGGGTTCTTGCCCGCGGGGCTGATCCCATCATCGAGCAGGCATTGCTCGAGGCCTGCATACAGGTCACCGATCAGATCGGCGTGTCGTCTCTGCACATGACTTTTCTCACCGAACCGCAATGGCAGGCCGCCGGAAAGCTGGGTTTTCTTCAGCGTATGGATCAGCAATATCACTGGCATAACCCCGGCTATCGCTGTTTTGACGACTTCCTGTCAGAGCTTTCATCAAAGAAACGCAAGAACTTGAAACGCGAACGGCGCGATGCACTCAACCAGGGAATAGAAATCGAACTGCTGACCGGCTCTGACCTGTGTGAGGCACACTGGGATGCTTTTTATCGTTTCTACACCGACACCGGCTCGCGCAAATGGGGCTCACCGTACCTCACCCGGGCATTCTTCTCCGAAGTCTCTGCCAGCATGCCCGATGACATCCTCCTGATCATGTGCAAACGGGCGGGCCGGTATATTGCAGGCGCCCTCAACTTCATCGGCTCAGATACCCTGTTCGGGCGTAACTGGGGCTGCCTGGAGGACCACCGTTTTCTGCATTTTGAAACCTGCTACTACCAGGCAATCGATTTCGCGATCGAGCGGGGCCTGACAAGAGTAGAGGCAGGTGCGCAGGGCCAGCACAAGGTTGCCCGGGGTTATTTACCGCAGGCAACCTACAGTGCTCACTGGATCAGCGATCCTGGTTTTCGCCGTGCGGTAGACAACTTTCTGACCGAGGAACGCCAGCATGTGCAGGCCGACATCGAATGGATCGAACGCCACAGTCCGTTCAAAAACACGGTGGACTTAAACCAGGTCAGGGCCGGCCGTTTCACTCTGAATTGAGCGCGACCGCAACCCGTCGCAGGTAAACCTGCAGACGTTGAACGTTATCCGGGCCCATCCGCAACACCTGCTTCTGCAGCGGGGTCAGACTTTCCAGGCGAGTATCGCTGTACTCATAGAGCACATTGGGACGAACCAGTTCGACAGGTCGGCGGACGATTGGAACCGCCAGAATCTGATCCAGCGCTGCCTGCAGTTCGGTTTTGACATCCGAACGGTTGCCGAGCTCGCCCATGGCTTCACTGATCAAGGGTTCCAGCATGTCGATCACCGACACCAGAGATTCCGGTTCAATATTCACCAGGGTATCAACGTGCCCGTCAAAGCGGTTGTAATTGGTTTCATCGACAAACACCCTGTCCCCTTCCGGGACCACCTTGAAAGCACCGCTCGGAGCTAAAAAGCCCAGCTGCCGATTCGGATACTTGCCATCTGCTGCGTTATCGATGACCACCGCAAGCCTTCGCACCAGATCGTCGCGCTCGGTCCATGCTGACGGCAGGTCGAAGTCCTCGATCTGTTCCAGGGTAAATGGATCGCTTTCGCTCAACACCGGCAGGGCGATCTCGGGTTCCGGCGGGTCCGGCAGCGGCACGGGTTCCACAGGATCGACCAGGTCCGGTGCAGGAACCACCGGCTGCGCTACCTTCTGAACCGGCACCTCGGGGGGATCAACTGCCACCGTTTCTGCTTCGGGCCAGAACACAAAGGCCAGCACCACCAGAACCAGTGCCGCTACTGCTATCAGAATTCGGTTGTCCATGCCCCTTTATCTCCTTGTGGGTAGGGAATGATCCCTACGACGATGATATTCAGTATCATTGCGTTTCTTACCAATGTAGAAGGCAGTCATGGCCGCGGCCACCATCGACGCAATACTAAACCAGCGGATCATTGTCGGCACTGAGGTCACAGTGCAGGGCTGGATCCGGTCCCGACGCGCATCAAAAGCCGGTTTTTCGTTTCTGCACATCCATGACGGCTCCTGCTTCGATACGCTGCAGGCGGTTGCCGACGGCGAACTGCCCAACTATGACAGCGAGATATCACAGCTCGCGACAGGATGCTCGGTTCGAGTGATCGGCACGGTAGTGGAAAGCACCGGCAAGGGCCAGACCCGCGAGATTCAGGCAACCCAGGTTGAGGTAGTGGGCTGGGTCGACGATCCGGAAACCTACCCCATCGCCAAGAAACAACACACCTATGAATACCTGAGAACGGTGGCGCACCTGCGACCGAGGACCAACACATTCGGCGCTCTGGCAAGGGTCCGTAACGCGATTGCCCAGGCAACCCATCAGTACTTTCACAGCAATGGTTTCGTGTGGGTCAATACGCCCATCATTACCGCCAGCGACTGCGAGGGTGCCGGTGACCTGTTCCGCGTATCGACGCTGGAGACGATCAACCGCGAAACGGATTTCAGCGCCGACTTTTTCGGCCAGGAAACTCACCTCACCGTCTCCGGTCAGTTGAATCTCGAAACCTACGCAAGCGCGCTGACCCGGGTGTACACATTCGGTCCAACTTTCCGCGCCGAGAACTCCAACACCAGTCGTCATCTCGCGGAGTTCTGGATGATCGAACCGGAGATCGCCTTTGCTGATCTGCGTGACAATGCAGCCCTCGCCGAAGCCTACTTGAAAAACATCTGCACCGACGTTCTGAACAGCCGCGGCGACGATCTGGCCTTTTTTGAACAACGCGTTGACGATCAGGTGATCAAGCGCCTGCAGGCTCTCACCGCATCCGACTTTGTGCGGATGAACTACACAGACGCGGTCGACATCCTTAAAAAGTCCGGGCGCAAGTTCGAATTCCCGGTTGAATGGGGCCTGGACCTGCAATCCGAACACGAACGGTTCATCACCGAGGAACACATCGGTGGCCCCGTCATCGTCATGAACTATCCCAAAGAGATCAAAGCGTTCTACATGCGTTTGAACGACGATGAAAAAACCGTCGCGGCGATGGACGTTCTGGTCCCCGGCGTGGGTGAGATCATTGGCGGCAGTCAGCGTGAAGAACGGCTGGATGTGCTGGACGCAAGCATGCACAGGCAAAATCCTGCGCTCAAAGAGGAGCTGTGGTGGTACCGTGATCTGCGGCGCTACGGCACCGTCCCGCATGCGGGTTTCGGGCTGGGTCTCGAGCGTCTGGTCCTGTATATGACCGGCATGGAAAACATCCGTGACGCGATTCCGTTTCCGCGCGTCCCTAACAACGCAAGTTTTTAAGGCCCTTGTTCAAACCACTCCTCAGACTGACCGGGTACCTCACACCCTATCGCCTTCGCATGCTGAGCGGCATCATCGCCTTCGGTGTGTCAAGGCTGCTCGAAGCGTTGATTCCCTTGTTTCTGGCGATGGGGATCGACAGCGTCGCAGACGGCAAGGCCGATCTCGGCATACCTGCCATCGGCATCCTGGCAGCCGTGGTCGTGCGCTACGGCGTGATCACCTATGCCCGATACGCCGTTCGCAGCGTCGGTTTGAACATCGCTTTCGATCTGCGCCAGGGTCTGTACAACGCCCTGCAACACCAGGGGTCTGATTTTTTCGGCCGCTACACCGTCGGTGACATGATGACCCGTGCAGTGGCAGACATTTCACTGATTCAGCGCCTTGTCGCCATGGGCAGCATATTGCTGGTCATCATGGTCTACGCATCGGTGGTTGGCTTTGGCTTCATGCTTTATCTGTCGCCGGTGCTGACCCTTCTGTTACTTCCGCCGATGCCATTTGTGTTCATGTACGCGCAATGGTCCTCACGTCAGATGGGGATCGCATCGCAGGAAGTCCAGGACCGGCTGTCTGACCTCGGTGCACACACACAGGAGAACCTGTCTGGCATACGGACGATCCAGGCCATGGTTCAGGAAGACAACGAAATCAAACGTTTCGCTGCAACCAATCAGGAATATGCCACAGCTTTTTATACCCAGGCCCGGATCAATTCTCTGATGATGGCGTGGATGCCGAGCCTCGCCGCCGTCTGCTCGATCACGATCCTTGCCTATGGTGGTTTTCAGGTTGTTGAGGGCACCATGACGCTTGGTGAACTGGTTGCCTTCTTCATGTATGTGAACATGGTTGTACAACCATTCAGGGTGGCCGGTTTCATCATCAACCTGTTCCAGCGCGGTGGCGTTGCGTGCGTCCGTTTGTTTGAGGTACTCGACCTCGATCCGGAAATTGCCGACCGACCATCTGGTACCACACCGACCCGTATCACCGGCGATATTCTGATCAAAGACCTGACATACCGCTATCGCGGTCAGAACGTCGACGCCCTGTGCGAGGTTAATCTCAACATCGCAAAAGGCGAATCCATATCGATCATGGGCAGAGTTGGCGCTGGTAAGACCACGCTGCTCAAGCAGATCGTCCGACTGCTCGATCCAGCGCCTGGCAGCATATTTATCGATGGCCACGATGTTGCCGACTACCCGCTGGCACAGTTGCGCAGTCAGATCGCCATGGTCCCTCAGGATCCGTTCCTGTTCGGTCAGCCTCTGCGCGACAACCTGACCTACGATGATCCAACACGCACACTCAACGCAATCTGGGCCGCGGCTGGTTCTGCGGATCTGAAAGAAACCATCGAAGACTTTCCGGACCAGCTCGACACCCTGGTCGGCGAACGCGGCGTGACCCTCTCGGGGGGTCAGAAACAGCGTGCGACCCTTGCCCGGGGCTTAATCCGCCATGCGCCGGTTCTGATCCTCGATGACTGTTTTTCCAGTGTCGACACCGAAACCGAAGAACACATCCTGGGTGAGCTGAAACGCCTTCGCCGCGGTCAGACCACGCTGCTTGTTTCGCATCGGGTTTCCACCGCACGCCACTCCGATCGGATCGTCATCCTCGATGGTGGTCGCATCGTCGAAATCGGTACCCATGAACAACTGATCCAGAGAGGCGGTCAATACGCTGAACTGGAACGCATTCAGCGCGAAGGGGCTGATGCGTCCGACTATGAAGGCGCTCTTGGGGTGCCGACCTGATGGCAACCGTGAGTACCCCGGTCAAACGCGACCATTCCATGTTCGATGCGGATCTGTCCGGGTCGGTCCTCAACCTGCATCTTCTACGACGGCTGCTCAAATGGATGAAACCTTACCGGGTTACATTCGGCGTGAGCGCGGTCCTGGTACTGATTGCTTCCACTCTGCAGGTGCTCCTGCCAGTGGTTATTTCGCTGGTGGTTATCGATCACGTGCTGCGCGGCGAAACCGAAAACCTGGCACCAGATCTGGGTATGATTGAAGTGACCGACTGGTTAACCGCTTTTCTCGGTGTGCACCCGCTGTTCGCCGCCTGCCTGCTGTATGCGGGCCTGCAGATTGCCTGGGCGTTCACCGGTCACGCTCATCGTCTGACCCTGACTTCTTCTGTGATCAACGGCCTGCGCGATCTGCGGCTGGATCTGTTCCGTCATCTGGAGACGCGGCCTTCCTCGTTTTATGACCGGGTGGCTGTGGGCCGCGTGATGACCCGTGTCACCAACGATATAGAGGCTCTGTACGAACTGTTGCGCGGGCTGGGAACGCTCATCGGTGAGCTTGTGCCTTTCTTTGTTGCCCTTCTCATCATGCTTGCTGTAGATGTAAAGCTGACCCTGTATCTGCTGCTGGCCCTGCCGCTGATGGGTGCTGTGACCTTCTTCTTCCGGCGTGCGACCCGACTGATCTTTCGCCTGGTCCGTCAGACGCTTTCAGCCCTGAACCAGAACCTGCATGAGAACCTGGCCGGTCTGCAGGTGGTGGCCCTGTCGCAGCGGCAGGAACACAATCTCGAGGTTTACACCGATATCAATACCGAGAATCGCGCGCATGAGCTGAAAACCGCGCGTCTTGAAACGATGTACGGCGCGTTTACCGACTCCATGGCGCACATCGGGCTGGGTGTGATCATCTGGGTTGGTGGCGGTGAGGCGGTTCAGGGTGAGATGTCGCTCGGCAGTGTCATTCTGTTTACCCGGTTCATCGACATGCTGTTCCATCCGATCGTGGTTCTGGGTGAACAGACCAACATTCTGTTCCGCGCCATGGCGAGCGGAGAGCGTATTTTTCAGGCGCTTGACTGGGACGAAAAAAT
>JAQBYL010000181.1 GCA_027622495.1 Pseudomonadota bacterium | reverse complement strand
TAAAAAGATCTGGGTCCCTCTGGCCGCTACCTGCCGCGATGTGATCAACCAGAATCGATCCACGCTGTTCTTCACCAACAGCCGCAAGCTGGCTGAAAAAGTGACCTTGAAAATCAACGAGGACCAGATCGCACCGCTGGCCTATTCACATCACGGGTCGCTTTCGCGCGAGATTCGAACCGAAGTCGAAAAACGGCTGAAGCAGGGGGATCTCAAAGCGATCGTCGCCACCAGTTCGCTGGAGATGGGCATCGACATCGGCAATCTTGACGAGGTGGTGATGATTCAATCGCCACCGAGTGTGGCGAGCGCCCTGCAGCGCATTGGCCGCGCAGGGCACCGGGTTGGAGAAACCAGCGTCGGCACGTTGTACCCGACGCATCCCCATGATTTTCTCGAAGCCGCGGTGCTGACCCGGTGTGTGGCGCAGCGCGACATCGAACCACTGACGCCGTTGCAGAACCCCCTCGATGTACTGGCACAGATCATCGTCTCGATGACGGCGACCCAGACCTGGAACGTGGACGATGTGTTCAACCTGCTCCGGCGAACAGGACCGTACCGGCAACTTGTGCGCGAAAACTTCGACCGTGTCGTGGATATGCTCGCCGGTCGCTACGCAGGTTCGCGGGTTCGTGAACTCAAACCGAGGCTCACCCATGACCGTATCGGCGGCACTATCCGGGCGCAGAAGGGGGCAGTGTTTGCTCTGTATAACTCGGGTGGCACCATACCGGATCGCGGCTACTACAAACTTCGGCATGCCGACAGCGGCGCTGCCATCGGCGATCTGGATGAGGAATTTGTCTGGGAAGCAACCACCGGCGACACCTTCACATTGGGCACCCAGAGCTGGCAGATACAGCGCATAACTCATAACGATGTATTAGTGCGAACGGCGAAACCGGGCGCCAGTGCGCCACCCTTCTGGATCAGCGATGACTACTCACGCAGCTACTTTTTCTCTGATCGCATAGCGCAATTCCTTGAAATGGCCGACCAGCGTCTGGAGGCCGGTGAAGCAGACCAGTTGAACGAAGAACTGATTGCCCAGAATCAGTTCGAGCCAACCGCAGCTGATGAGTTAGTCACGTACCTGAAAAAGCAGCGCAGCACCACCGGCACAGCGCTGCCCCATAAGCATCACCTGCTGCTGGAACTCGTTCACACCGGGCCCACCGGTTACAAAGGTCCGGATGCACCGAGGCAACTGGTTATACACAGCATGTGGGGTGGCCAGGTGAACCGCCCATGGGGTCTGGCGCTTGAAGCCGCATGGAAGCGCACGATCAACAGCAAGCCCGAAATTCACGCAGACGACAATGCCATCGTCATCCAGCTGCGAACCGGGCTGGATCCGCGCGCGGTGTTCGCCATGGTTAGTCCCGGCAATCTGCATGAGCTGCTGCGTGAAGCGCTCGAAAGCTCAGGTTTTTTCGGGTCGCGATTTCGCGAGGCAGCCGGGCGCTCACTGTTGCTCAGCCGCCAGCGGTTCAATCAGCGCCTGCCCCTGTGGATGAGTCGCCTGCAGGCGAAGAAGCTGATGAGTTCAACCCGATCCTACGACGACTTTCCGGTGCTGCTGGAAACCTGGCGCACCTGCCTTAAGGACGAATTCGAGCTCGACGGTCTGGTGGACGTTCTGGAACAGCTGAACGATGGCCGCATCCAGCACAGCCTGATCGAAACCAGTACGCCAAGCCCGTTTGCAGCGGATGTGACGTTCAATCAGGTCAACCGGTACATGTACGCGGACGACACACCGGACCAGGATCAACCCACGGCACTGAGCGATGACCTGATCGCAAGTGCTGTCTTCGACGCCCGGCTGCGACCCGCGCTTGATCCGCAGATCATCGAGACATTCGAGGCCAAACGACAACGCAGGACTCAAGGCTATGAGCCTTCTGACATCACCGACTGGCTGGAGTGGGCCAAGGAACGGCTGCTGACGCCGATTGACGAATGGCCGCAGGAAATCGATCACCCTGATCTGGTAACCGTTACCCTGGGCGAGCGACGCTGGCTAACCCATCGAGAATGCGCCAGTGCGCTTTTAACAAGCGGGCTCTGCAGCGGGGCGACACTAAGTCAGGATCCCCCTGATGTACCCGATGAGCGCAGCGCCCTCGCCATGGCGCAGGAAATTCTTACCTTCTACGGTCCGCTCACAGAACAACGGATCAACCTGCTGCTTCCCATGATCCCGGAAGGTCTGCTGGCCGACGAAACCCAGTACGTGCAGGGCACCCTGATACGCGATGACAACACAGTCTATATCTGTGACAGCGATAACCTGGAAATTCTGCTGCGCATGCAGCGTGCAGCGGGGCGGGTCTCGTTCGACACCTTGTCACACAAACGCCTGCCCGGTTTTCTTCAAGCCTGGCAGGGGTTTGGCAGAACCAACACAGATGCACACAGAGCTGATGCCCTGCATCAGCTGCAGGGTTTCAGCGGCGCGGTGAAGTTGTGGCTCAAAGACCTGCTTCCGGCACGGCTGGGGCCTGTAAGTACGGCCGATATGGATGCCACCTTCACTGGTCTCGACATGACCTGGCAGGGCCGCGGCAATGAACTCGTCGCGCTGGGTTATGCTGAGGATCTTGCTCTGTTGTCCGGCACGGCCACCGCCGAGAAAAAAAACCCTGCCGATGAGGCTGGCACAGTCAATAAGCAACCGACCCTGATCAGCTATTTCACCGATCCCCACGCACGCTACAGTTATTTTCAGATTGCTGATGCCGCCGCGATCGACAACCAGACGTTTAACGACCAATGGTGGGAGCACATCTGGTCCGGCCAGTTGAGCGCCGACACCCTGCAGCCCCTTCGCCAGGGAATGGAGCGTAAGTACGCGCTGGGGTCATCTGCCGCAAGCGGTAGCGCAGCAAGCAAAATCCGCAACCTGCGTCGCCGTGCCCGCGCGTCCAGTATTGGCTGGCCCGGCAACTGGTCGGTTCAGGACCCCGCCTCAACTAATCCAGCGGATCCCCTTTCGCGTCTGGAAGACAACAAGGATCGGGTCAGACTGCTGCTCGATCGCTATGGTCTCGTCAACCGCGAACTCGTCAGCAGAGAAATGCGCTGGCGCGATGCCTTTTCCGCCTTGCGGGTTATGGAACTGGGAGGTGAAGTCTCGGCCGGCTATTTCTTCGATGGTCTGTCTGGCCCGCAGTTCATCACCGCGGGTGCATTCCAGGTGCTTCGCAAACCCCATCGGGCAGGTTTCTGGATGGCGGCACACGATCCCGCTTCGCCCTGTGGTCTGGGTTTACCGTGGCCGGAACTGCCGCAGAGACGCGCCGGTAACTACGTGTCTTTTCTGGATGATGAGCTGGCGCTGGTGATCGAAAACAGCGGCCGCTCGCTGACATTTCACGTGGAAGATGATTGCCCTTCAATGGACGCCGTGATCCGACCGCTCATCCACCTGGTCGAGTACGAGCGACGGGTGACTATCGAGACCATCAACGGCGAACCCGCGCGATCAAGCCATTGGATGGATGTGTTGTGTAAGCACCTCGTTCTGGTGAAAGACCACAAGCACGTATACGCTCAGGCTTCAGGGTAAGGACTTTTAAATGCGGTTGTACACGCACCCCGACTGTCTGAAACATCAGATGACACCCGGCCATGCTGAGCGACCCGAGCGTCTGCAGGCGCTGATCGCACACCTTACGCAGTGCGGTCTGATGGCGGACCTCGATGTTCATCAACCTGATGAGGCCAGCGTTGATGTATTGCAGAAAGTCCATTCAGCCGAGCACATCGACTACATTCACGCTGCATCGCCCGACCATGGTCTGATCGCCCTCGACCCGGATACCGCAATGTGCCCTGGCTCATTGCGTGCCGCAAAGCTTGCTGCTGGTGCAGTGATCTGCGCAGTTAACGCGGTGCTGAACGCAGACACACAGCGTGTTTTTTGCGCAGTTCGTCCGCCAGGACATCATGCCGAAGCGGCTGACGCCATGGGCTTCTGCGTGTTCAACAGCGTGGCTGCAGGTGCCGCGGCCGCACTGCAACACACCACCGTTGACCGTGTGGCGGTACTCGATTTCGATGTTCATCACGGCAACGGAACTGTCGACATATTCAAGGACACGCCGGAAGTTCTGGTCTGTTCAAGCTTTCAGCACCCCTACTACCCAAACCGCCAGACCGATATTCAACGGCCGAATATTGTGAACACCCCCTTAGCGTCAGGCACAGGCAGCCTGGATTTCCGCAAAGCAATCGAGCGGGACTGGATACCTGCAGTGCGCGCTCATCGACCGGATCTGATCCTGATATCTGCCGGTTTTGACGCGCATGCAGAAGATCCGCTCGCCGGTCTTGAACTGCATGATGATGACTTCGCCTGGGTGACGGGTCTGATCGTTAACCTGGCAGACGACTTCTGTGACGGCAGAATTGTGTCGGCCCTCGAAGGTGGCTATGACCTGCACGCGCTGGCAAGATCGGCTGAAGCGCATATTCGAGTGTTAAATGAATCCTGACAGATGTCATAAGGGGCGGGCGTGACGCTGATCCTGACCACTGCAATCAGCTGGCTCCTGGCCGCGGTGTTTGCACAGGCCCTGTGGCACAAGACCAGGAACTACCTGGAATTCACCGGCATCCTCAAGCAGTACAGGTTGCTGCCGGATTGGTCTTTGAGCGTTGCTGCGCCCCTGCTTGTTCTGATCGAAGCAGTGATCTCTGCAGGCCTGCTCTTTACAGCAACCCGCAAGGAGGCTCAGGGGCTGGCCTGCCTGGTACTCCTGGCCTACGCAGCGGCCATGTCTGTGAATCTGATCAGGGGTCGCCGCGAGATAGATTGCGGTTGTGGCGGCCCGCCAACACCGCTTAATGAATGGCTGGTGGTGCGCAACCTTGTTCTGGCAGGTGCCGGTACGTGGCTTGCCAGCGTTTCCGCGAAGGGTCTGGATGCCGCGTCTACCCTGATTGCGCTCGGAACAGCGCTCCTGCTCATCGTCCTCTACGTTACCGCCAATCAGCTGATCGCAAATCTCCCCTACACCAGGCGCGTTGCGTGAGTTTGCTTGTTATTTCGAACATCATTCTGTGGATCGGTGTTCTGCTGCTCTCGGGCCTGGTCTACGCCCTGACCCGGCAGGTCAGCATACTGCATCAACGGATTGCACCAGCCGGTGCGCTGATGATCAACACCGAACTCGCCGTTGGTCAGCCGGCACCTGGTTTGATTGTCGAAGACCTGCAGGGTGCACCTCACGAACTGCCCCTGTCTGATCGCTCAACCCTCCTGTTCTTTCTGGCACCAGACTGCCCGATCTGCAAATCGGTTCTGCCGGTGCTTAAATCAGTCCGGCGCGACGAAACCTGGCTGAATGTTCTGCTGGCAAGTGATGGCGGAGAGATGGATGAACATCGGGCCTATGCGGCAAGCCAGGGCCTGGAAAATTTCCCCTATCTTGTCTCGGAGGAGCTGGGCCGGCGCTTCGGGGTGAGCAAGCTACCCTATGCGGTGCTCATCGATGAACAGGGTAACGTAACCGCCTTTGGCATCATCAACTCCAGAGAACATCTCGAAAGCCTGTTCGAAGCGCGCGAGCGCGGCGTCGCTTCGATCCAGGAATACATGAATCAGGCGGCTACTCGCCCTTAAAGCTTGCGTCGCGTTTTTCTAAAAACGCCGCCACCCCTTCCTTGAAGTCGCCACTCGCACCGGCTTCGCTCTGCAGACGCGCTTCCAGATCGAGTTGCTGTTCAAACGCGTTGTGCCAGGTATTCCAGTACGCCTGTCGGATCAGACCGATGGACTTGGGTCCATTGGCAAGCCTTCTGGTCAACGCCATGGCCCCTTCCATCAGCGCATCGTTGTCATCAAACAGGCGATTGACCAGGCCCCATTCATAGGCCTTTTCTGCCGGCAGCCGTTCGGCCAGCATGGACAGTTCCATCGCGCGCCCCCAGCCGACCAGACGCGGCAGCATGAAGGTCGATCCCCCATCCGGCACCAGACCGATGCGCGCGAATGCCTGCAGAAAAAACGCATTCTTCGAGGCACAGACCAGATCACCCATCATGGCAAAGCTCATGCCCACCCCAGCCGCAGCACCGTTAACGGCTGTCACCACCGGTATGTTCAGGTCCCGGATGGTCAGCAACAGGGGATGGTAGCCACTTCTCAAGCCATCGCCGGATCCGCCTCTGCGTTTGCCCTGCCGGTCGTCCTGCAGGTTGGCACCGGCACAAAAACCCCGGCCTTCGCCGGTCAGCAGCAAACCCCGGGCACCGTTGGCCGGATCGCGGATATCGTGCAGCGCTTCCGCAAAGTCCTCGAGCATCTGCCCACCGACGGCGTTCATTACTTCCGGATGATTGAACTTCAACACCGCGACATTGCCGTCGAATGCAAGTGACATTCTTTCCATTGTTCCTCTCCTTTGGGGTGCTCAATTAATGCGATCGAAGATACCGGAAACTGCAGGGTGAAACACCTCGCCTGGTTGACCCGACCTGATGCTAAAGTTGCCTGTACCGATAACACACAGACGCCCTCTCACATGCCAGACCAGACCAGAGAGCAGATTCAGCAGATCTGCGAGCAACTTTCCATCGCCTACGCCCGGGCTATTGATTTTCGTGATTACGACGAATTTGCCGAACTCTTTGCCGATGATGGCGTGCTCGACACCGGGGTTGAGTTGAACGGTCGAGCCGCGATCAGAGAGTCGCTGCGCCACCGTCCCGACGAACTGCGCTCACGCCACGTGCTGACAAACATCTTCATCGATGTGCTTAACGAGCAGGAGGCTCGTGGCATTTCTTATCTCACGCTTTACCGGCACGTGGGACCAGAAAGTCTGCAGGGCGGGCCGGTCCCTTTCGAAACACCGGCCGCGGTAGGCCACTACGAGGACCGCTTCAAACGCACCAGGGAAGGTTGGCTTTTTGCCAGACGTAAATTGCACTTTGCTTTTCGCAACGATCGCCATTTTCCAAAGCCTGCTTAATGCGCGCGTGATCATTCATCAGGCCAGTAACCCCGATGGCCTCGCCCGGGTAATTGAGGGGCTGCAGTGAAACGTCTCGCCATTAGCATCTGCATCACGGCTGCACTGCTCAGTCCCGGCCTGACAAGCGGGCAAACACGATGGCAGGAACTTGCCGACAGCATCACCGACATGCAGACCGACGGCAATGTCCCGGCTCTGGGGCTTGTGATATTCGACCAGCAGCAGCCGGTGCTGAGCGTGGCCAGCGGTTCGGGTATCACTGTTGACACGCCCTTCCGCTGGGGTTCGATTACCAAGACATTTACCGCGATGGCTCTGCTCAACCTTGCCTATGAGCGGAATCTGCCCGTGGACACACCTGTCAGCACAATTCTTCAGAGCGACGTGTTCAGCAACGCCTGGAGCCCGGAGCATCCGGTCCGACTCATTCAGCTTGCCGAACTGACCGCCGGTTTTGCGGACCTGTCGAGTGCTGAATTCAGCGACAACACACCTCGCACACTTCAAGGGGTCGTCACCGAGTTCCCTAACACCCGGGCGACCGCCTGGCCGCCGGGCCTGCAGCACAGTTACAGCAACATGACACCGGGCCTGTCATCGATGGTTGTGGAAGCGCTGACGGGGCGCTCATTCGAGCAGTATCTGCACGCTGCCGTGCTCGCACCGCTTTCTATGCACGCAGCGTCGCTCAAACCGCGCCCGGATCTGCCAGGCGGTTTCAAACCCGACGGGATCACCGAAATACCCTACTGGCACATGACCTACGCTGCCTTCGGCGCTCTGAACGCAAGCCTGGCTGAGATGCGCAGCTTCGTCGGCGCATTGTTGAATTCAGGTCAGGTAAAAGGTCACCAGGCCATCAGGGAGCAAGTGTTCACACACCTCTTCAAGCCACAGACCAGTTTCGGTGTAGAAAACGGCCTGCAGGTGAGCTATGCGGCAGGCATGTACGGCCGGGTCGCCAACGGCCACGTTTTTTACGGTCACGGTGGTGATGCCGACGGCTATCGATCGCGCTACGGCGTGCTGCCCGGCGCC
>JAQBYL010000180.1 GCA_027622495.1 Pseudomonadota bacterium | reverse complement strand
CTGATCGCAACTCCACGGCTTGTAACAATGCTGATCGGGCGGTTGATCGGCAACAGCGATGCCTGTGGATCTACAAGCGTTCGCTGCAACGCTGCCGGTGTACGCATCAGACCAATATCGCTTAAGTCCGGAGCCGCATATGAACCACGACCGTTGATGCGATGGCAACCGCCACAGGCCCCTGCGCCGTGATACAGACTTTCACCGGGTACCGCACTGCCAATCTGCACCGCGGCACCATCTGGATCAAAACCGATCCGTATGTATCCGATCAGACCGTCGAGTTCTGCGTCAGACAGATCGAACCGCGGCATGCGGCCATCGGCTGCACCTTGTGAGATTACCCCACGCAGATCGTGATCGGACACCACCGTCCGAAACTGCCCGCGGCTCAAATCGATGCCTTCTATCCAGGAGCCTTCCAAGCCGTGGCACAACGCGCAGTTCTGGATGTAGATCCGATAACCGGTGCTGATCGTATCGCTTGAATAGGTGTGGTCTGACTGCGCCTGACACAGACCAGCCGGGACAGACAGGAGGACGAACATGGCGCTCCACCAGCGCATGCGTGAGTTTTGCATCATTCCTTCAACTCATTGCTTTAACAAACGTGTTCATGTCGAAATAGTCGCGCCAGACCTTGATTTTGCCACCTTCCATTTCGAACACCCCTACGCACGGAAGATCAACATTTCCGGCTTTTGTTCTGGTGCGATCCAATCGTTCGCAAAACACGGTTCCGTCGTTTTCTGCAATGCTGATGATGTCCCAGGTTGTTTCTGTCCAATTCGACAGAAATCCCTTGATGAACTGCTCGACGTTGTCTCTGCCCTTTACTGGTCTGGCAGGCATGTTGTGGTAGCAGCCATCGTCTGTGAAATAACCAGCGAGCTGACTCGCATCCAGTTTGCTCCAGCAGGCAATGAATTCTTTTATCAGGTCGGTGTTTGTGCTCATTTGACTCTCCTCTGAAATTTAGCCAGACCACCCATTTCTAGGAAGGAACCGGCGCGGGTGCGGGTGTTTTGAGCAGATCTTTCAACCCGCGTTTCAACACGTCGCTGGACGATTCGGACTTTTGTTTCTGTTCAGGTGCTGGCGCTGGTTCGGGAGCGGTCTCGCCGGCTGGACTCGTTGTCACCCCTTCAAGCTCCGCAGACGCCGGTTGCGCCGGATCTGTCGTCGAAGGAGCCGGCTTTTCAGCAGGCTTCTCCAATCGTTTCAGCAGCTCTTCCCGGGCCCGTTGTTCAATGCTCTGCTGCACGGTGGAAGTCACCAGATTTTTCATGTCGATGCTGACCCGAGGGTTCGAAACCCCTCCTTTGATCTTAAGCGGTATGATCGTGCCACTGAGATCTGCAAGGTTTCGAGCAGTCGGCGCTTCTGCGCTGCGCAGTACCTGGGCATCAAGCTCATAGCTTCTGCGGACAGATTCCGGATCTTGTGCTTTGAAACGGTGACTTCCCCCGCGCTGAGGCGGCCCTGAAGCTCAAGGTCACGAATCAGTTCAACCGGGATCTCCGCCTCGGGACCGGCGTCTGCAGCAGGGTCTACTGGTGCAAGGTAACTATCCAGATTCAGTCGATCCAGGGTCAGATCAAAACGGGCCGCCACGGTGTCAAGATCGCTCAGGCTTACAGTTCCAGTCATTCGGGTCTGATCCAGCTGCCAGCGCATCTCCGAGCAACAGCAAACGCAACACTTACACCTGCAGCTATGGCAAGTCCCCAGAGGAAAATTTTCAACAACAGATTCATTATATAAGTTTACTCAAGTTGGAGGTGAGCCCGAGCAACCAATGCGGCTGAGTTTAAACAATCATGACTTTGCCGATGACCAGGCGGTCCACCAGCAGTTGATAGGCTTCAACAATCTCGTCCATGGATTTTCGATGTGATATGTGCGGCTTGATTCGGCCATGCGCAAGCCAGTCCAGCAGAGTCCGGAAGTTGGCCCGCTCCTTTTGCGGATCGTGCCGCATCAGTCCACCCATGGTGTAGCCGATCACCTGGGCATCTTTCACCAGCAGATGATTGGTTTTAGCCAGTGCCGGACGACCGCTGGTGAAGCCGACAACAAGGATGCGTCCGAAAGGCGCAATGCAGCGCATGGATTCATCGAACACATCACCGCCGACCGGATCATAGATTACGTCTGCCCCCTTTCCGCCGGTCAGTTCCTTTACCTGGTCACGAAAGCCGTTTGTGTAGTTAATCGTATGATCTGCGCCACAGGCCTTCACGACCTCAAGCTTCTCATCGGAGCTTGCGGTGGCAATCACACGAGCACCGAATAGCTTTCCGAGGTCAACCGCGGCAAGGCCCATTCCACCGGCAGCCCCATGCACCAGCAGTGTTTCTCCCGGCTGCAGGCGGGCGAGGTTGAGACCATGGTAACCAGTGGCATAACCGTTGCGGAATGCGGATGCGGCATCAAGGTCTGCGTTCGGCGGCAACAGCGTCAGACGATCAGCTTTCAGATTTACCTGCTCAACGCATCCCGTCGATGTCAGCACCCGATCACCTGGCTTGAGCGAGGTAACGCCTTCACCAACCTTCACAACCACACCGGCACCATCACCGCCGACAATGAACGGCGGGACAGTCTTGTCCTGGTAATTCCCACCGATGCGGACCAGGTCACTGAACTGGATACCCCTGACCTTGATATCAACCTGAACCTGACCTGGCTCCGGCGGACCGGGTGGTTCGATCTCTCTCACCACCAGATCGGTGTGTGATCCGAACTTCTCACAAAACGCCGCTTTCATATCAGTTCAATCTCCTCGATCGTTCTCTTAAATCGCAGCTGATCAGAATGATCAACCGCCTGGCATACCCGGGATGATACCGCGCACGCCCCTTTCATGCTGGATGAAAGGTTTCATCAAGGGCGCGTCTCACTTACAGACGGGTGTCGATCCCCGGACCCAGAACAGCTGTGCTACTATACCGTCTGGACGGTTTAGAACTTCATCAGACAGGACCCGCAGTATGCCTGGCAACAACAAACGCGCAATGATCCTCGAGGCCGCGGTACACACCGTCGAAGTGTCGGGTGCTGCACACCTGACCATTGATGCAGTGGCGGTAGCCGCCGGTGTCTCTAAAGGCGGTTTGCTATATCACTTCCCCTCAAAACAGGCGCTTTTAGAAGGCATGCTCGAATACTTTCTGGAACAGATGAATAGCCGAACCGCCGCTTATCAGGCGAGTCATCCAGATGATGCCAATGTGGCTCTGGTCGCGCGCATCATCGAAGAACACGACCAGAAACCGGCCCAACGCGCCATGGCCCGGGCGATTCTGGCAGCCGCGGCAGAAGATCCGGATCTGCTGGCCCCGACCCGGCAGGTGGTGAAGCTTGCGTTCGATGAAGCGGCGCAAGGTTCTACACCGCCCGATATGGGTTGGGTGCTGCTGCTGGCCGTGGAAGGTCTGCGGTTTCTGGAGGTGCTGAAAATGTTGCCGCTTTCGCGCGCCGAACGTAAGCACCTTCACACCACCCTGCTGGATCTCGCCAGGAGCCATGCGACATGAGATCGCTTGTTCTGTTTGTGCTTCTTGGTCTGCTCGCGGGATGCGAGCGCGCGGAACCACCCGTGGTGGACCAGGCCATTCGACCGGCAAAGTTGTTTCAGGTCAGCGCACGCCAGGTCAGTACGACCCACGATTTTGTCGGTCGTCTGGATGCAGCACAAACCGTTGACGTGTCTTTTGAGGTCGACGGTGAAATTGTGCAGTTGCCGGTTCGTGAAGGTCAGGCAATCGCTAAGGGTGAGTTGATTGCCTCGCTTGACCCCACCGATTTTCAACTTGCGGTAAAGGAAGCGGAAGTTCAGCTACGCCTCGCCACCCAGGATATGCAGCGTAAAACCACCTTGCTGCGTGAACGGGGTATCTCCGAATCGATTGTTGATGATGCCAGGGCGGTCTTTGAACTGGCCCAGGTCCGGCTCTCGCAGAGTCGGGAACGCCTGGCAGACAGTCGGATCGCGGCACCATTTGACGCATTCGTCGCCCGTCGATATGCAGACAACCACACCAAGGTACGGGTCGGCGACAAGGTCGCGAGATTGTCAGATCTCAATGAACTGAAAGTCGTTGCCAGTCTGCCCGAACAACTGGTGGCCACTGTGACGCCCGAACGGGTGGTATCGGTGACCGCCCGCTTCGACTTTCTGCCCGGCGAGCACTTTGAGCTGACCTACCGGGAGAATACCGGCGAGGCAAATCCGGTAGCGCAGACCTACGAGGTGACTTTCACCATGGCACGCTCGGAAGAAAGCAACCTGCTGCCTGGCATGACCGCTCAGGTGCGAATCGAACTGAAAGCGAACCTTACAAATGAAGGTATCGTCGTACCCACCACCGCTTTGTCGAGTGAACCAGACGGTCGATTTTTTGTGTGGGTCTTCGACCCGGCAACATCGCTGGTCAGCAAACGTTTAGTTAGTGTTTCGGGAGCGATAGACGAAGGTGTAGGGATTGCAAGCGGTCTTGCCGACGGTGATCTTGTTGTTGCTGCCGGTGCCAGCCAACTGCAACAGGGAATGCAGATCCGCAGCCTCGGTGAACCGGGTACGCGGCTTTAGGCCTGTTTGACATGTTGAACGTCGCCCGCCTGTCCATCGACTATCCGCTGTATCCCTGGCTCATCATTGTGCTCTGCCTGGCCGGTGGGATGTATGGCATCGAAGCGGTGGGCCGCCTTGAGGATCCGCTCTTTCCCCTTAAGCACGCCTATGTGGTGACCGTCTATCCCGGCGCATCTGCGCAGGAGACAGAGCAGGAAGTGACCGACGTAGTCGAGGCTGCCCTGCAGGAGTTGCCTTACATCAAACGCCTGACATCCAAATCTCTGGCCGGGCGCTCGGAGGTGCAGGTTGAAATCCAGGAACAATATGGCGACGAGGATGTACAGCAGATCTGGGATGAACTGCGCAGACGGGTAGCCGAGGCTGCCGAACGCCTGCCACCCGGCACATGGACCCCCATTGTTGAAGACGACTTTGGCGACGTGTACGGAATTCTTTACGCAGTGTCTGCGCCCGACTACCGTGAGTTCGAAGTCCGCGATATGGCCCGTCTGCTCGAAAGCGGCCTTAACACAGTGCCTCACGTGGCCAAGGTAAGCACGTCGGGCGTTCCGGAAGAGGCCCTGTACGTGGAGCTTGACCAGGAACGGTTAGTCCGCCTTGGTCTGCCGATGGATGCCGTTCTGCGCAGTATCGGCGCCGAAAATCAGGTGGTTCCAGCCGGTTCAGTCGAGCACGGAGAACGTCGTCTGCGCGTGGCGCCCGCTCTTGCTTATGACAGCGTCCAGGCTGTCGGGGAACTTCGGATCGGTCGTCCGGGTTCCACCGAGTTCGTTCGCCTGGATGAGATTGCGATCATAACCCGTGAGGCCGTGGACCAGCCTTCGCAGATCATCCGCCATCAGGGTAAGCGGGTATTCACCGTGGGCGTGTCCGTTGTGCCGGACCAGAATGTGGTAAAGGTCGGTCACACTGTAGACGAGCGGATGCATGCACTGGTGAATCAGTTGCCGATCGGGGTGACCTTTGAGCCCATCTACTCACAACACACCGTCGTGCAGCAATCGCTCGATGCTTTTCTGATCAACCTGGGCCTGTCGGTCCTCACCGTGGTGGCAGCACTGTGTATTTTCATGGGCTGGCGAGCCGGGACGGTAGTGGGCAGCGTGCTGCTGCTGACGGTACTCGGGACTGTGGGTATCATGGCCTTCGCCGGTATCGAACTGCAGCGGATCTCGCTCGGTGCAATGATGATTGCAATGGGCATGCTGGTGGATAACGCAATCGTTATCGCCGAAGGCATGGTCACTGGCGTGCAGAGGGGTGTTTCGCCTAAAGAGGCTGCAGCACAATCCGTGCACCGCACCCAGTTCCCGCTGCTCGGCGCCACCGTCATCGGTATAGCGGCGTTCGGACCAATCGGCCTGGCCGATGACAATCCCGGCCATTTTCTGCGATCACTGTTTCAGGTGGTCGCAATCTCACTGCTGCTCAGCTGGGTGTTAGCCGTGACCGTCGGCCCGCTGCTTGGCAGCTATATGTTGAAAACACGCGAAACGGACACGTCGCGCGCGCTGTACAGTGGCTGGGGCTACCTGCCTTACCGCCATCTCATCAGTTTCAGTCTACGCCACGCCTGGCTCGCCACCCTGGTGCTGGTGGCAATCACCTTCAGCTGCCTGTGGGGCTTTGGTCTGGTGAAGCAGGGTTTCTTTCCCACCACCAATTCGCCCCTGGTGTTCGTTGATCTGCGTTTGCCTCAGGGCATGGACATTCGGGCTACTGCAACCGAGATCGAACGGTTAGAACCCATGATTGCAGCAGATCCAGAAGTGGTTGCGGTTACCAGCTTTATCGGCAGTGGCACTACCCGCTTTTCGGCCACCGTGCGACCTGAACAGCCGAACCCGGCCTACGCACAGATTGTCGTCCGCGTGGGTAACGTTGAAACCATCGACAAAGTACGGGTCAGACTGGACCAGCTGATCGCGCAACACAGTATCGACGCCGAACTGATGGTGCGCCGCATTGAATTCACACCGAGCGGTTCCTCCAAAATTGAAGCCCGTTTCTCCGGTCCGGATGCGGTGGTGTTACGAACCCTCGCTGAGAAGGCGCTGAATATTTATCTCGACCATGATCTGATCGACCGCAAAACAGACTGGCGGCAACGTGAGATCGCCCTTGTTCCCCGTTTCGACGAAACCCGCGCCCGTCAGGTCGGGATCAGCCGCAACGATGTAGCCCTGGCAATGGCCTTTGCCAGTACCGGTGTGCAGATTGGCCTGTACCGCGACGCCGACAAAATACTGCCAATCGTTGCCCGCGCACCCGCATCCGAACGCACGAATGTCTCAGGCATCCTCGATCGTGCGGTATGGAGCACTATCCAGCAGGCCTATGTGCCCATGTCTCAGGTGATCTCTGATCTGTCGATTACGGCCGAAGACAGCATGATCTTCCGCCGCGAGCGGACGCGGACGATCGCGGCCCTGGCAAACCCGCCAACCGGACACAACGCCAACCTGGTATTCGAGAGCATTCGCGGTGAGGTCGAAGCCATTTTTCTTCCACCTGGCTATGCCCTTGAATGGGGTGGCGAATACGAGAGTAACCTCGAAGCAATGGTTACCCTGCGCAGCAAAATTCCCATGGCGTTGGGCATCATGCTGCTGGTGACGGTCCTCATGTTCGGCAAGGTCAAGCAGTCGCTGGTGATCTGGCTCACGGTTCCCATGATCGTATGTGGTGTGGTGGTGAGCCTGCTGGCCACCGATCTGTCATTCACATTTCCGTCTTTCCTCGGTTTCTTAAGCCTCTCCGGTATGCTGATCAAAAACTGCATCGTCCTGGTAGACGAAATCGACAAGCGCCTGGCGGAGGGTGAGTGGACGCTCAAGACCGTAGCCGACGCCAGTGTCAGTCGCTTGAGACCGGTGATGCTCGCCGCCGGTACCACCATTGCCGGCATGTCGCCCCTCCTGCGCGATGCGTTCTTCCGTGAGATGGCCGTGAGCATCATGGGGGGGCTCGCATTTGCAACTCTGTTGACGCTGGTGGCTGTGCCGGTGTTTTATCGCATTGCGATGGGGCGCAAACTGCGCAACGGTTAAGCAAGGGGGCTGAGGTGAGGCATGCGCACAGCGCACCTGACCCCGACCTGCCCGAGGCAGACTGGCCACTGAGTGCTGCGGGTGCGCAACAGGCAGAATTCCTGGTCACCGAGTTGGCCTGCGCCTGCGTGCAGAAAATTTTCTCCAGTTCCTATCTTCGAGCGGTCGCGACACTGCAACCATTGGCGCACCACCTGAATCTTGGTATCCAGACCGTTCCGGATGTTCGCGAACGCAAGCCCTGACAATGCTCGCTGACGCTTGTGTCGGGAAGACCATCGCCGTCAGCTCGCACGGCAACGCGATTGCACTGTTCATTAATTCGATCGATTCGGCCTTTGGCTTCGATCAGTGGGCGGCGATGAAAAATCCACATCTGTTCTATATCGAACGAAAAATCGAGCGAAAAGCC
>JAQBYL010000179.1 GCA_027622495.1 Pseudomonadota bacterium | reverse complement strand
TTCGGATTTCACGGCAACTGGATGCCCGCAAGCTAACTCAAGCCCTTAGCGTGAGGTTCGACCGCGACCTTCCTGGTCGCGGTCATCCCTCATTTACGCATGATCGTACTTCCCGGTGCATGTGCTTCATTCAAAGCAGATGAGTCTGTGGCCCAGGCAAAATCGGACGCGATACGATCGAATCGCTTGCTGACCACCTTGGCAAAACGTGGATCGGTAAAAATATACAGCCGGTTGTCGCGGATCGCTTCGAGCACAAGCTGCCCCACCACATCGGGATTGAGACCGCGTTTCAACTCATCCGGATCATCCATGAAAGCGACCGGTGAGACCTGTGGGCCAAATCGATCAGGCCGGTTGCGCGGCGACTCGTAGATGTTGGTGTTGACCGCACCCGGGCACAGCACCGACGCCCCGAAACCGGCTTCTCTGCCTTCCTGACGCAACACTTCAGTGAGACCGACAACGGCAAATTTGGTGGAGTTGTACGGTCCCCATCCGGCAACCCCACCGAGCAGACCCGCCATGGAGGCCGTATTGACGATATGGCCGCCCTGGCCCTGTTGTTTGAGATGCGGGATCACCGCCTGACAACCATGCAGCACGCCAAAATAGTTGACCCCGGCAACCCAGGCCCAGTCGCTCGGACTCGCTTCATCGATATAGCCGCCGGTACTGACCCCTGCGTTGTTTGCAAGCACGTGAATTGCACCAAAGCTGTCTACCGCTGCCTGCACCGATGCAAAGACCGCATCGCGATCAGACACATCACACACCGTGGTCGCGACCTCACCCGGTGCAAACCCGGAGGCAGCATCATTGAGCGCACCACTCTCGATATCGGCCATCATCACGCGCATGCCAGCCTTCACGAATGCCCGTGTCATGCCCAAACCAATCCCACTCGCCGCACCGGTAACCATGGCCACACGGCCGTTCACGTCCTCCATCTTGAAATCCCCTTTAAATCAATCAACTTGAGACCTAGACATTCGCTCATTACGAGGTCTAAATGAAGGGGGGAAGACAGACTAAATTCATCTAATGCACTATCAGATTATTTCGGCCGATTGCCATATCGACCTGCCTTGGCTGCCTGAAGATTTGTTCACAAGCGAGGCTCAAAGCGACCTCAAGGCACGTATGCCTTATGTCGAAGAGACCGCCAAAGGTCCGTTCTGGACCAGCGCCAACGGTGCACAGTTCGGTTTGCAAAACGGCATGGGCTCGGCAGGTCGACGTTACGTACCCGGTCAGATCCATCGCTCCGATCGCATGGCGGCACAGGGCCTTTACAGTGACGGTGACAAAGGCATCCGCCGTCTGACCATACCGGATCTGCGTATTAAAGATCAGGACCTTGACGGCATTCAGGCTGAAGTCATCTACGGCATTCTGGGTGCGACTGCGCGTCTGAACGACAACGAAGCCGCCGATGAAATGATGCGCATCTACAACGCCTGGCTTGCCGACTTCTGCGACGCTGCACCGGATCGGTTTGCCGGGCTCGCGAGCATACCCAGCCACAGTGTGGATTCCGCAATCGCCGAAGTTCAACGGGTTATGAAACGCGGTGGCCTCAAAGGCATCGAAGTCGCCAACGACCACACAATGGCGCCCCTTTTCGATCCGGTGTGGGAACCGTTGTGGGCCCTTGCTGAAGAAGCCGGTCTACCGCTGCACTACCACACCATCGGGCCGCGCATAGACTACGATTTTGAGAGCCTGGCACCGCTGCAACGCAGGCAGGCCTTCGCTGTGCACATCACGAGTTTTCAGCTGGCCATGGCCAAGATCATCATGGAAACCATCTACGGCGGAGTGCTCGAAGCGCATCCGCGTTTAAGTCTGGTGATCGGCGAAAGCGGCATCGGCTGGATCCCCTACATCCTCGACCACATGGATCTCGAATGGGAAGACCAGTTCAAAGATCTGACCCTGACCATGAAACCATCCGACTACTGGCACCGGCAGTGTTATGCCACCTACCAGAGCGATCCGATCGGTATCCGTCTTCTCGATGTACTCGGCGAAGACAACGTGATGTGGGGCAGTGATTTTCCGCACCCCGATGGGGTGTGGCCCGATTCCAGAGAATTTATTGACCGCGAGATGACCGGTGTACCCGAATCGGTGCGCCACAAACTGATCTGCGGGAACGCCAAACGGCTGTATCGTTTCGGCTGAACGTTAACCACTAAACAATGACCCAGGGAGATTGCCATGAGCCAGGTCGTCATTATCGACAACATCCGCACCGGCCTTGCCAAGGCCCATCGCGGCACATTTAACCTGACCCGATCCGATGATCTGGTCGCCCATTGCATCGATTCGCTGCTCGAGCGCAATCCGAAAGTCGACCCCGGGACCATTGAGGATGTGATCCTCGGCTGTGGTCGACAGGTCGGTGAACAATCCGCCAACGTCGCACGCCACGCTGTGGTCCTGTCGAAGCTGCCCATCACGGTACCTGCCACCACCATCAGCCGCGCCTGCTCATCGGGGCTCAACTCCATCGCTTTCGCCGCTAACCAGATCGCCAGCGGTTGTGCCGAGGTGATCATGGCCGGTGGGGTGGAATCGATTACCGGGCTCGACCGTGGCAAGGCCGCCCAATATGAAGAGAATCCCCGTCTGCTCAAGGAAAAACCTGACGTCTACATGGCCATGGGGAACACTGCCGAAGTGGTCGCGCGGCGTTACCAGGTGACCCGCGAAGCTCAGGATACCTACGCCCTGCAGAGCCAGCAGCGCTATGCGGCGGCGCAGAGTGCCGGCTACATCGCCGAAGAGATTGCACCCATGACCGTGCAATGGCGCAAGCTCATCGACAAACAGAGCGGCGAGACCGCAGATGTGGAAGGTTGCGTTGATCGCGACGAATGCAACCGACCCACCACCACCCTCGACGGCCTGGCCAAACTGCCGGCAGCATTTGAAGAAAACGGATCGGTGACCGCCGGCAATGCCTCACAACTTTCTGACGGTGCGTCGATGACGCTCCTGATGACCGAAAAGCGGGCAGAACAGCTCGGTCTCGAACCGATGGGTTATTTTCGCGGTTTCACCGTAGCCGGATGTGAGCCGGATGAGATGGGCATTGGTCCGGTCTTTGCGATCCCCAAGCTGCTCCAATACAAAGGCCTGACCCTGGACGACATCGACCTCGTCGAACTGAACGAGGCATTTGCATCGCAGTGTCTGTATTGCCGGGATCGGCTGGGGATCGATAACAGCAAGTACAACGTGCTCGGTGGATCCATTGCAATCGGTCATCCCTTCGGCATGACCGGCTCGAGATTGACCGGTGTTGTGCTGCGTGAACTGAAACGCCGCGGCCAGAAATACGGCATCGTTTCGATGTGCATCGGCAAAGGCATGGGCGCGGCAGGTCTGTTCGAAGCCTGCTGAACGGCCTTATGAATTATTCGTCACCGAAGGCTGGAAAAATGGTCAGGAGCGGAGATCAAACACTAACGCAAGGAAGCAGTAACCTGAAAGAGACTGCATATAAATGACAAAATTGCCTGGTCAACCTGCCAGAGGAACGGCGACCGGTCGCCCGATAATGGTTTTGTTCGACATTCTGGGAGAACGTTGGACACTGAGAATTCTGTGGGAGCTGAAATCCGAACCGGCGACCCTGGCTGAACTGCAGAATCGCTGCGGCGCCGTTTCGCCTACGTTGATGAACAGGCGACTCAAATCGCTGCGCGAAGCAAAACTGATCCAGCATAAGAAAGGCGAAGGGTATTCGCTGACGCCGCTCGCCTGTGCATTGAGCGAGCACCTGAGGCCGCTGGATCAATGGTCACAGAAATGGGCGAGAGCGCTCGACTAGCGTCCGCCACTGTTCGCTGAAATCCCGAGGCCTGGTCCCTGGCCTGATCGACGCGTACTCATCCATCAGCGCGGATATGGTCGACACTTCAGCAGGGTGTCCTTTGGGGAACGTCACCTGGTTCACAAAGAGCACTCTGGCCTCGATGGGCACACCGGTTACCAGAAAACCGATGGCCGCGGCCCGTTCCTGCAGGATAGGTATCGGATTGTCGAATGTGACGCGGGCTGTGTCGCTGGTTGCGGTCCAGATGTCCAGACGGTCACCGGCAAATATAGCGCCTTGTGTATCTCTGGTTTCCAGCAGCAGCAGACCGTGGGGTGTCAGCAGCAGGTGGTCAAGGTGTATCTCCCCACCGACGCCATCCGGTATGACCACATTCTCTAACCTGTCGATGCTCACCAGACGGATCAGCCTTTTAAAATCGTTGTTTGCGTTTCGTCTCCAGCGAACGAACAGCCAGAGTGCGACAACCAGCAGGATGATTGCGAGGACGGCACCGGCGAAGGTTGTCAGCGTGGATTCATTCAACGCGTAGCGCTCTGTGTCGGACGCACAGCACCGGCCGGCATCCAGTGAATGGCAACCACGGCCGGTAGAAAGCTGATCAGAAAAAGGGTGAACGCAGTGGCGTAGCTGCCGGTCAGGTCGTACAGCCATCCGGCAATCAGCGGTCCAGCTGCACCGAACGTGATGGTCAGCATCACCAGGCCCATCACGCGTCCGAAAGAGGCAACCCCAAAGCGCGATCCGAACACCACCCCCATGAGGGGCAGGATACCGCCCCCTGATAAACCCATACAGATCACGCCGGCGACCACCATTGGCACACTGGGATCCGCGCGCAGAATGAACAAGGCCAGCGCCATGAAAAATGCAGATATCCAGTACAGGCGGCGATGATCCAGACGGTCAGCAAGCCCGCCGAAGAAGAACTTGCCGAGGATCATGCAGATTGAACTTAAGACCACCAGAGAGGCAGCATCGGTTGGCTGTAACCCGAGATCCCGGCTGTAGGCGCCAAGGTTGAATTGAATTGCGCCGAACGCGGTGTTCAGCGGCAGCATGCACACCACGGGTATCCAGAACATGCTGTTGGTTAGAATCTCCCGTGTGCTCCACTGGCGCTCATCGTTGAATGAAACATGGTCGTCCGGTACCGGTTTCGGCGGTTCCCGTGAAAGGATCAGCCAGGTTGCTGGTCCCACCACCACCGCTGCTACTACACCAAGCCAGAAGACGGTGTCGCGCCAGCCCATCTCCACCAGCCACAGCCCTACCAGCATGGGGAACACCATGCCACCAATATTGGTGCCGGTCGCAGATATACCGATCGCGAGACCGCGTCGCTTGTTGAACCAGCGTGCAATGAGCGTCTGCGATGTGAGTGTCCCCATTAGCGCAGTGGAGAGGGGAAAGAGCGATGCGTAAACGATCTGCAACTGCCACAGCGTCTGAGACACATGGACACCCGCCAGACCCAGCAGCATAAACGCAAGCCCGGTAAGAACAATCGAGCGCAGCCGGAAGCGATCAAGCGCCCGCCCGACAAACGGACTCGCGAGCCCCGTACCGAACTGCAGCAGAGCGATGGTGAGCATGACGTCGCGGCGAAGGCTGCCGAATTCGTCGAGCCAGGGCACGGCGAACAGGGTGAAAGAGTAAATCAGTATGCCCAGACTGACAGCCTGAATCATCATCGTGTAGGCAACCACCACCCATCGATAGTGCGCGTCGCTCATGGCGGCCGACTCAGGCGCGGCTAGTAGCCGACTCAACTGGAACGATGGGGCGCGCCCCGCCTTTGTATGTTGTCGCGCGCTTTACTCATGCGGGAGGACTCATGCCGGAGGACTCATGCCGGAGGACTCATGCCGGAGGGTCTAGGCGAATGATCACAAACGGTGGGCGCTTCGATTCGTCATCGAGCGCACTGCGCCAGAACGGATATTTCGCGGCAAGCGTCTCAAAGCCGCGCTGGAACTCGGCCTCCGATTCGACCAGCCGGGCAATGCGCGGATACAGCTTGTCGCCGACTTTCAGCAGCAGCTCCGGGTTGGCTGAAATAATACGGTTCCAGTATTTGGTGCCCGGAAATTCCGCCGGTTCGCTGTAAATGGAGGGCACATACAGCACGCCATCAGCGGTGGCTGCCATCACCACTGTGATCGAGTGCGGTATGCCGTACCAGGGTGACGTTTGAAGAAACACTTCGGTCTGCTCGTCGCTGAATCGCCAGTCGATAACCGGCGTATCTACCCGCTCGCCGGATAGCCATGTACCGGGTGTGCGATCGCTCGGGTTGCATGCGCCGAGCGCCAGCAGGACCAGAATCAACCAGGCATGCACGCTCCCCTTCACTGCAATAACCCCGCGAAGAGTTCGCGCTCGTAATCCATGGTGATCAGGTAGGCCATGAAGTTGAAGTACCACGCGATCCAGGTGTTGACGATCACCGCCAGCGCGAGCGTTGAGTATCGAAGACGTGCAAACACACCCCCTGCACCGCGCAACCAGTAACGCACTGCGTAAAAAATCACGAACAGGCCGAGCACGATGTTTGCGTTCATGAGCACCAGGTTCAGGTGGGTTGCGTCCGGCACGCCGTACACGAACTCCTCCACATCCCCGGTCAGGGTCATAACCAGTTGTGCATACAGCGCAATCAGAACCACCGCATACAGCCAGCCAAACAGAACTCCACCCCACGGCAGTCGCTTCTCGACCGGTGCGCGGCGCATCACACGGTAGCCGTAGCCAACCACCGCGAGCAATGCAACTGCGAATGCGAATGCCATCAGCGCACGTATAACACTCGGTGAATTGAGTCCTTCGACGCGCTCAAAAGTGCCGAGCGGTGAATTGATCAGCACATAACTTATATCGCCGTCGTCACCGCGTTCGAAGACCATGTTGCGGTCGGCATACCTGGCGCTGAACCGATCGGGGCCAGTCGCGACCCAGCGGCTCTGCCCACCTACAAGCAGTTCACCGTCTGCCGCACTGATCCTTAAGTTGCTGATCAGTATCGACAGGCGCTCAAACGTGGAGGTATTTATTCGCAACGGCACGTACTCGCCAGCGTAGTCTGCGAGATTAGTGGCCCGCGGTGCAGGTGCCGCGCGCAGGTATTGCGCAGGAAAGAACCGGTCGATAAAGGCTGCGATCACGTTGCTGCGCGCCGCAGCACCGGGATCGGAGTTGTACGAAACGAATATGCCGAGCCCGGCTTCCGGCAGCAGGCTCATATCGCTGTGAAACTGATTGATGTCTCCGCCATGGCCAAGCACGACCTGGCCGTTGCGGTCGGATCGGTAAAAGCCATGCAACATCGGCGCCACACCCTCGTGCGGTGCGAAGAGGATGGTCTGCATCTCGCGGGCGGTGGCTTCACGGAGAATGCGGGCACCACCATATTCGCCGGAATTCAGGTGCGCCAGCATGTAGCGGCTCATGTCGTCTCCGGTGGTGCTCATACCACCAGCCGGCATGTCCTTGATGTACTGAAATGGGGTGGGTTCGAATTTCCCGGAGGTGAATTTATAACCCTTCGCATGGCGCGCAGCAAAATCATCTGATAGTCCATGGTGGGTATTGGTCGAACGCATGTCGAGCGGTGCGAGGATCTGCGCATCCACATATTCAGCCCACTGTTTGCCTGACACCCGTTCAACGATGTGGCCCGCAAGCGATGCGCCATAATTCGAGTACGATGCGTGGCGTCCGGGTGGCCGCACCCGTGCAGGTTGATCCGCCGCCAGGTGATCACGCAGCGTCGGCATTGCGGCGAGCGCTCGCACAGAACCACCGGTGGCCATTTCCTCAAAGCCGGGTGTGTGGGCCATCAGATGGCTGATCCGGATCGGTTCGAAGAAAGTCGGCGGTATCTCGAAATCGAGATGGCTGTTCACCTCGTCATTGAGACCGAGACGCCTCTGTTCATAAAGCTGCATGATCGAGGTCCAGGCGAACGTCTTTGATATCGACGCGATGCGAAACAACGTCTGATCCGGATCAACCGGCGTGCGCGCATCAAGATCCGCGAAGCCGTAGCCGCGCTTGAATATCACCTGGCCGCCATGGACCACCACGACTACCGCACCGACCATCTCGTGTTCGAGACGCTGCAACGGGAACGCGGCGTCGAAAAACGCGGCGACACTCACCGGATTCAGGTCTGCGACGAGCGGTTCCGTATCGTCAGCTGGAGCATCTGGATCGTCCGCAGAATCTG
>JAQBYL010000178.1 GCA_027622495.1 Pseudomonadota bacterium | reverse complement strand
ACAACTTCATTTTCCCACAAACAGGGCTTTTGTCTTATACAATTCTCGATCTTTCATGCATAAAGCGGGTTAGAGCGCTTGCCGATCTCCTGCCGGTGGTTAGGCTGGCCCTGACGCCACCGACAGGACCCCGCCATGCAGCAGATCAATCTCGAACTCGACGACGACCCGACGCCGTCGCTCACGCTGACTCCGAACCAGATCCAGACGCTCATCAAAGGGATGGCCGACGCCATCATCGCCGTCCTGGAAAACGTGTTGGGAGCAGATCATGAATCTGAATGACGCGGGCAGTATACTCACCGCTGAGCACCTGTCTCGCAAGGCCGTGGTGTACCTTCGCCAGTCCTCGCTCGCACAAGTCAAACACAACACCGAGAGCCAGCGCCTGCAGTACGCATTGACCGACACGGCAAGAGGCTATGGCTTCCGCCAGGTCGAGGTGATCGATTGCGATCTGGGCGCGAGCGCGGCGAGCGGCGCCAGAGCGCGCACGGGCTTCAAACAATTGCTCGCCAGTATCGCGCTCGGCGAGGTCGGTCTGGTGCTCTCCCGGGAGCTGTCACGTCTGTCGCGCACGGACAAGGACTGGTGTCACCTCATGGAACTGTGCCAGCTGTTCAACACGATGATCGCCGATGCCGAGAATCTGTACGATTTGAACCGCCTGGACGACCAACTCATGCTCGGCATCAAAGGCACGCTCAGCGTGGTGGAACTGAAAACGCTGAAGTTCCGCCTGCAGCAGGGTCGCGAGGCCAAGGCCAGGCGTGGCGAACTGGTGTCCTGGCTTGCCCCCGGCTACGTCACCGATCTCGCCGGCCGGATCGTCAAGGATCCGAACTTGCGCGTGCAGGAAGTGATCGCGCTGACGTTCAGGAAGTTCGACGAACTCGGCAGTATCCGCCAGACCCATCGCTGGTTCCATGAGGAAGGCGTCGAGTTGCCGGTCAACCAATCTGTCGCTGGACATCGGCAGCTCGGTTGGCAACTGCCGACCTTGAGTTTTGTCAGCGGTGTTTTTCACAACCCGCTGTACGCCGGTGTTTATACCTGGGGCCGGCGACCCATGGAGGTGAGCGTCGAGGACGGGCAGATGGTCAAACGCCAGGGCAACACTCGACGCGCCGAAGACGCAGGTGTGTTCCTGCCGGATCACCACGCGGGTTATATTGACCTTGATCATTACCAGCGTAACCAGGACATCATGCGCGCCAATGGCAGTAACTTCGCCAGTGATGAAGCAGCACTTGCGGTTCGGGGCGGACAGGGCTTGCTCACGGGCCTCATCCGCTGCGGCCGCTGCGGGCGCAAGCTGCACATCCGCTACTGGGGGAAGAGCGGCACCGCCGCCCGTTACCTGTGCAGTGGCGATTTTGATCGCGGGGGCGAGTACTGTCTTGGCTTCGGCGGCGCTACAGTTGACAAGCGCTTCGCCGGGTTGATCGTCGAAGCGATCTCGCCACACGGGATCAAAGCGAGCCTCGATGCCATCGAACGATTCAGGAACGAAAATGACGATCGTACAAAGGCACTGGATCGTCAACTGCAACAAGCCCGCTATGAGGCGGAACGGGCGTTCGCACAATACGACCAGGTCGACCCCAACAATCGTCTGGTGGCGGACGAACTGGAGCGGCGTTGGAACGACGCGCTTGCCGCGCAGCATGAGCTCGAAGCCGAACTCGAGGCACACGCCGCACCAACCGCGTTGCTTTCTCCAGCCGACGAGACCGCCATCTGTGCGCTCGGTGAAGACTTCGCCTGTGTGTGGGAAGACCCTGCCTGTCCCATGACACTGAAGAAACAGATCGCGCGCCTGATCATTCACGAGATCATGGTCGACCTGGAGGAAGCCTCGCAGACCCTCAACTTCATCGTCCACTGGCAGGGTGGCTGTCACACGGCGCTCAGTATGCCGAAACCGCAATCCGGTGCCGTCGTGCACAAGACAACCCTCGAGGATCTCGAGCTCATCACCCGGATGGCGGTGCGGTATGGAGATGACGAGATCGCAAGGGTGCTCTCCAAGCTGGGTCGACGTACGGGCAAGGGGAATCGCTGGACCCGGGCCCGGGTCACTTCCATCCGGCGCAAGCATGCGATCAAGGCACCCATTAAGTCGAAGCTCGACCCCAACGTGCTCACGCTGGCGCAAGCCACGAGACACAGTGGCGTCAGCGACACGACATTGATGCGACTGATCAAAGCAAACATTCTGGCCGCCGGTCAGGTCGCGCCATACGCGCCGCTCGAAATCCGGCGGGTCGATCTTGACAGCGATCCGGTGAAATCGATTGTTGAACACCTCAAAACCACTGGCAAACTGGTGCTCGACGGGGATGCGTCAGGCCAACAACAGAGTCTGTTCGAGGAAAATCAATGACTTGCACAACGGGGGTATTGTGACTGCTTCTATAGGTTCAAAGCGCTGCCAAAGCGCTGAATGAGGGTCACTACACCGGTTCGCGCGCGCGACGCACGAGTCAGTCCCGCGCGTTGAATCAGGCCGGTCTCAATGGCCCGCGTGATCACAGCGAGGCAACGACTGAGCGCATCGGGCCGGCTGGCGAAGAGCAGTCGCAGGGGCCAGGGGAAGCTCAATCCCACCGCAGGTGGGACGCCCACATGGCGTACCGGGACGTCAGGAATGACATGGTCTACGAGGTGTGCGGAAGTCTCTATCATCCGCCGGGCCCCGCAGGATGGGCAGAATCCACGGCGCTTGCAGGAAAAAGCAACCAAGTGCTCGTGACGGCAGCCATCGCACTTAACCCGAATGAATCCGTATTCGAGGCGCCCGCAGCGCAGGTAGCTTCGGAACTCGTCGACGACGAAGACGGGTAACGCCACATGATGTCTGGTCAGTTCGTCGGTAAGCGTAGGCAGGTGTTGCTCAATAATCGGGTAGAGCGCAGTCTTTTCCGGCTCGTGGCGCCGGTACCCGTGGACTGATGACGCCAGCGAGGCAGGCTTTTTACCGAGGTTGTTCCTGCCTGAATCGCCAGAGACATTCATGCGACGATCGTGCGTGATCCACTCGTTGCTGGCACCGTCAGATCATGGCGCTGTTCGTGCGTGAACCCTCAGACATGGTGTGAGCACAACTCAGCGGCCAACCAGGAAACACCTTGGTAAACAAGCGACCCGCTGATTGACAGTCAGCAAAAGCTACGAGGATCGCTCTAGTGGTATGTGTGGGTTAACTTGTGGGTTCGGAAAATTCTATATCAATAATTTCTATATAAAACAGCTAGTTGATAAGAGGATCTGGCGGAGAGGGTGGGATTTGAACCCACGGTACGGTTACCCGTACTCTTGATTTCGAGTCAAGCCCGTTCGGCCACTCCGGCACCTCTCCGCGGGGCTCAAGGATTTTACTTGGACCGCTGTCTGGGTCAATGTGCCATTATTATTTCGCGAACAGAACCAAGTGAATGTAGCTTTCGTGCCCCGGCGCATGATTGGGGTAAGTCGCCGTATGCAGATCCGGCTTTAACTGACCATGATCCATCTGCTCCTGCATGTTCTGGTGCCGTTAACCATCGCCCTGGTGATCTATCGCGAAAACTGGCGCCAGGCTTTTGCTGCGATGTTGTTGGGGATGCTGATCGACGTGGATCATCTGCTCGCCGACCCGATCTATGACCCCGAGCGGTGCAGCATCGGCTTCCATCCATTGCACACGATTATTCCCATCGGCATCTACATCGCCCTCTTCGCACACGAGAAAACCCGTCTGCCAGGGTTGGGTCTGTGCGTGCATATCGCCCTGGACCTGATCGATTGTTCGGAACAAGTCTGTTCGAGCTGAACCTTGCGGCGGAATCCCGAAATTGACCCTGTTGGCAAATGGCATAGAATCTAGGGTACTTTTGCCCAAGGAGAACCTGAGATGCACCTGTACACAAGGATCGCTTTAGTCCTGCTGGTATCTGGTTTCATATCTTCGGCTCATGCGCGGGATGACAGGGTGATGTTGTCGATTGCGGATGCGCTCAATTCACAGATCGCACAGGAAAAACTTGGCGATGACGTCAAGCTGTTTTTTGGCGACCAGCCGCATCCGCCTGCTACGGCCAATCTGGGTAACTTTGAGTCCAATCAGAAAACCAATGGTTTTGCACGAGACAAAGTGGTCGCCTGTCAGCGGGCCTTCACGTCGGCGATGATCTCGTTCCAGAACCGTGCCCGCAGCATGGGTGCGGGTGCGGTGGTCAACATCACCAGCTTTTACAAGCAGGAGCATGTCTCCAGTCCGGCGGAGTTCATGTGCGGGCAGGGCAATACCATGGTCGGGGTCACCTTCAAAGGCGATGTCGTCAAGCTGATGTAGTTCGTTGGGCCTGACCTGATCAGGCCCAGGCAACGAGATGGCGAGGGTTTACTATTACGGGCGCGTCGTGGTTTCAGGAATCGCTTTCCTGATGTTCGGCCTTGGCGGTCTGCTGCTCAGCTTCATCATGGTGCCGGTTCTTTACCTGGTGGTATGGAACAGCGACCGTCGAGCGGTGCTCATCCGCGGGCTGATTCACCATGCGTTTCGTCTGTTCATAGAAGCTCTGGTCTTTTTCCGCGTCATCACCTACACCGTTAAGGGGTTCGACAAGCTCGATCAGCCGGGCCTGCTGATTGTTGCCAATCACCCAACGATCATGGATGTGGTGTTTCTGGTTGGATTCATCAATAACGCGGTCTGTCTGGTTAAGCAGAGTCTGTTCACCAATCCGTTCATGGGGTTTGTGATCCGCGGCGCACGCTACATCAACAATGATCGGCCGCAGCAATCCATCGAGCAATGCGTGCAGGCGTTGCATGACGGCCTCACGACCATTGTGTTTCCGGAAGGGACGCGTACTGCACGGGGCAAAAAGATCCAGCTTCATCGCGGCGCTGCATACGTGGCGTTGCACTCCCACCTTCCGCTGACGCCGGTCAGTATCAGATGTGTTCCCGGTTGGTTGACAAAGGAAGATCGGTGGTACGAGGTGCCGGAATTGCCCATCCGCTTTGAGTTTTCGGTGGGGGAGGATCTGTCGGTTCAATCCAGTTATAGTGAGCCCACAGAAGCCCTGAGAGCTCGCCACGCGACGGCGATCATCAGGCAGACGCTGTTTGGTGAGGTGTTGGCAGAGCAACCGGGCGCCTGATTTGAGTAGTGGAAGAAGTTGGAATGATGCACGCAAAAACCGATCCAGGCCTGACCGATCCGGACCAGATCCTGGTGCAGTTGAAAATTCTGCTCGAAGAAATGTTCGAGGTGGAACCCGCCGATGTGGTACCAGATGCGAAGTTGTATGACGATCTGGACATCGACAGCATCGACGCGGTGGACCTGATTGCCAGGCTCACCGATCTCACCGGCATAAAAGTCCAGCCGGAACAGTTCAAATCGGTGGTGACGGTGGCAGATGTGGTCCGCACGATCGAGTTGCTTAAAGCCTGAGGTCTCTGCGATTTCCTGTTCCGCGACTTCCGCCTTGTGCACACCGACAATGCCCCGTTCAAATCGGTAAACTCGCGGGTATGTCAAACATCACCCCGGTAGCTCAGATCGAATCGTTAGCGCGCGCCCCCCTGGACCCTCAGGTTCTATCGGTGCGCAAAACCGTGCAGCGTCTGCAGATCGAGATGCTGGTACCGGCGGATCTGGCGTACTTCCAGGGCCATTTCCCTACGCAGCCCATTCTGCCCGGGGTGGCGCAGATCCTCTGGGTTGCTCGTTTTGTGCAACGCTGGCTCGCGCCGTCGATGATTTTCCAGCACATGGATCGGGTCAAATTCAAAAGTCTGATCTACCCCGGGGACGAGTTGATGCTTGATGTGCGTTGTATTCCCACCGGCGTTTCCTACCAGTACCTGCGGGCCGGGCGGGTGGTCGGGTCGGGTTACCTGATCAGCGGGTCAGATGAAACCAGCGCCTGATATCTGCTTTCTGGTCCCGGTGTACAACCACGGTGAGCCGATTACCGCGACACTGCAGCGGCTCGAGCCCTATGGCCTGCCTTGTCTGCTGGTAGATGATGGCTCTGAACCTGGATGTGCACGCATTCTTGAGCAGGCGGCGGAGCAGTATGCCTGGGTTGACCTGATCAGAAGGCCTGCCAACAGCGGAAAAGGCGCTGCTCTCAAGGCGGGTTTCACCGCGCTCAAAAAACGTGGCTATACCCACGCCTTCCAGATTGACGCGGACGGGCAGCACGATACTTCGGGGGTTGAGGTCTTTTTGAATCTCGCGGCGCGAAACCCGCAAGCATTGATTCTGGGGGTTCCGATCTACGATCACAGTGTCTCCCGTACACGCTACTACGGCCGCTACCTGTCGCATGTGTGGGTGTGGATCAACAGCCTGTCGTTAGGCATCCGTGACTGCATGTGCGGGTTTCGCATCTATCCGCTCGATCAGACCATGCAGGTGCTCGACCATTACCATCTGGGTGATCGCATGGAATTCGACATCGAAATCCTGGTGCATATGGCCTGGCAGGACGTATTGATGATCAACCAGAAGGTGGCGGTCGGATACCCGGAAGATGGCACATCGCACTTTCGTCTGGTCAAAGACAACGTGCGGATTTCCTGGGCGCACACGAGACTCTTCTTCGGCATGCTCCGACGACTGCCGCGCTTGTTGAAACGTCGGCTCAACAGACGTTCAATGGCGCGCGTGAGTTACCCGGAGGACCAGGCAGGTTGAAGCAGGTGCGCCAGGCTGAAGTGGTGATCAAGGTTCCGTTTCACGACGTGGACTCGATGTCTGTGGTGTGGCACGGTCACTACCTGAAGTACTTTGAACTCGCCCGCTGTGAACTGCTCGAGACCTTTGACTACAGCTACCAGCAGATGCAGTTGTCGGGCTATGCGTGGCCGGTGATCGATGTGCACATGCGCTATGGCCAACCGGCACGTTTCGGTGATCAGATCCGGGTTGAGGCGACCCTGAAAGACTATGAGCAACGCCTCAAGATCAACTATCGGATCTTCAATCACGAAACCGGCAAACGCCTGACCCGCGGCAGCACCACGCAGGTGGCCATCGACCTCAAGACCAATGAAATGTGCTACCGCTCGCCGGACATACTGTTTCACAAGCTGGGGTTTGAGCCATGATCCGCAACCTGATCTCAGGGGTGCTTGTTATCGTGTTTGCGCTCAGCAGTTCAGCCGCTGACATGGCAGACGACACGTCGCTGGTTGATCGCATTAGCACCATGCTTGAAAGGCACGCCATCAGCGAAGGAGTATTCACACAACAGATCGATCTTCATTCCATGACCTTCCCCATCCGCTCCAGCGGTCGATTTTATTTTCACCAGGACCTGGGTATTGCCTGGTACGTGGATCAGCCCATTGAGAGTCTGACCACCCTCACTGATCAGGGTATCTTCGCTGATGGTCGGGTTGTCGATGCTGGTAGCGGCAGCCGCTGGGTGGTGGATCTGCTGCAGGCCATGCTCAGGGGTGATATGCAGACGCTGACGCGGATCTTCGAGGTGCATGGCAGTGCCGATGTGAGCGGCTGGGACCTGCATCTGGTTCCTGCCGAGGGAGTCCTCAAACGGGTGTTTCGTCACGTCGATCTGCATGGCAGTGTGTCTGTCGAGCGGGTTGTTCTGACCAACGTGAACGGTGATCGGACCACCATCGACATCAAAGGCACCAACCCACTGGTCCAACTCCCGGACGACGTGACCCAGGCGCTGCGGACCTGACTATAAGACTCCTGGCCTGGAGCTCGATTGCGCTGCTGGTTGCGGCGACTTTTGCATTTCGATTGCCGGATCAGAACCTGCTCTATGCAGACATGCTGGCCCTCCTGCCGGAAGTAGAGCAGGACCAGCTGGTCGCAGAGTCGGCGAAGGTGATGGCTGCCGAGGGGGAACGACGGCTGGTTTTTGTGTTGAGCACCGATCAGGCGGATGATCTCAGCCGGATCTCTGCGAACTTTTCCAGCTACCTCAAACAGACCCGGCAGTTTGCCGCTGACCAGGATCCGTTCACCGAGACCGCCAGTCTGTTTGCTTATCGTTATCAGCTGCTGAGGGCGCAGCAGGCACAACTGCTCACGCAATCTGCAGATGTCATGGTGCAGCAGGCCCTGACCGGCCTTTACGGTGCGTTTGGCGCTCTGCGGGCGGCGGCGTTGATGTCGGACCCGCTGGGCCTGCATATGGGGTACATGGGGTCGTTTGCGCAGGGT
>JAQBYL010000177.1 GCA_027622495.1 Pseudomonadota bacterium | reverse complement strand
AAAGCCGGTGATCGCTGCCATAAACGGTGCCGCGATTGGCGTGGGGATTACCTATCCTATGCTCGCCGATGTGCGACTGGTTGCTGAACATGCAAAGGGCGATGGCGATTGCGCAAGACATCGCAGCCAATACCGCACCGGTGTCTGTGGCTTTGTCGAAAAAACTGTTGTGGGAAGGTCTTGCAACGAAGATTCCCGACATGATGAAGACCGAAGGGAAAATTCTGCAGTGGATGGGGTCCTCAGCAGATATGAAAGAAGGAGTGCGATCCTTTCTGGAAAAGCGCCCCCCTGAATGGAAGATGAGTGTGACGAAGGATATACCGGAAAGTTTCTGATGGGCCTTGATCAGACTACAGATCAAATTTCCGTCAGCAGCTTTTCTGCATTCGCGAGTAGCCCAGGCAGTCGGTCTGCGATGGTTTTCATCCGTTCATCTGTGGATTCGCCAACAACCCAACGATGGTGTAGTTGCTGTATTACTGTTGCGGTTTTCCATTGCGCGAAAGCGTCGTACCAGTTGGCAAACGAGACATCCAGACCAGTCTTCTCACCATAGTGTTTAGCGACCTCGGCACGTGCAGGCAGACCCATCCTGCCCATACCATCGTGGCTACCCCGCGCAGTTTCCACCGGATCTGAAGGATCAGGCCAGTAGTTCAGTAGTGTGCCCAGGTCGATCAGCGGATCTCCGAGAGTGGTCATGTCCCAATCAAAAAAGGCACTAACGGAATCGGGATTTGCGGGGTCAAACATGCAGTTGTCGAGCTTCAGGTCGTTGTGAACCAGGCTGATGCGCTGTGCTGCTGGCATGGATTGTTCAAGGCGTGCATGAATTTCGGTCATCGCTTGGTCATGCTCCGGGTTTGCCACCAGGTCCCAGCGTTTTTTCCAGCCACCGACTTGTCGCGCAACAAAACCGTCAGGTTTTCCGAGGCCACTCAATCCAACCTTGTCGGGGTCCAGAAGATGAAACTCGGCCATCGCATCCACCAGGGCCAGCCCGATCCGACGCCCAACATCAGTGTGATGTCGCATCGAAGCCGGTATCACGCCTCGTATCACTTCACCCTTTCGCCGCTCCATCACAAAGAAATCCGAACCGCCAATAGTGTGATCGTCACAGAAAAGGTAGGCACGCGGCGCTTTATCGAAAATCTGCCACAACACCGAGAGCACCCGGTATTCCCGTTTCATATCATGGGCACCGGGCGCCAGCGTGCCAAAGGGGGGACGGCGCAGAACCAGCTCAGTGTCGGCAAACTGAATCATGTATGTGAGATTGGCACTCCCGTTAGGGAACTGGAGCACCTTGAAAGGGCCGTCAAGGTTTAGCTCTGCTGGCAGGTGGGACCGCAGGTGTTGTTCGATGCCGTCCCAATCAAGATCCTCGCCTGATCGAACGTCGGCAAGTTCCGGTACCGCCGTATCCTTGAACGGATCGACTGGGGTCTGTGTGTCACTATGCATATCTCAACACCCTTCTCAAGACTCTATCGCGGGTAAATTGCCTCAAGGAAGGATCTACCTGCTTGAGAATGCTATCACGCCCACCCTGGCATTTTGCTTCACGCTTATCTATCTTGACGAGGTATCGGGTTAGGTAAGAGGACCCTCCACATGCTTTCACACTATCGTGTGCTCGACCTGTCCGACGAACGGGGAATGTTCTGCAGCTATCTGTTGGCGCAGTTGGGAGCGCAGGTTGTGGTCATTGAGCCACCCGGTGGCTCGGCGAGTCGCAGCCTTGTGCCCGTTTCTGGCGGACAGAATAGTCGCAAGGGTCTGTGGTGGGAGGCTTATGCCAGAGGCAAGCAGAGCCTTGTTCTGGATCTGGAAACAAGCGAAGACCGATCTTCATTACACAGCCTGGTGGCCGAGGCCGATGTCGTCGTGGAGTCGTTTACCGGTGCCCAGGCTCAGCGTCTGGGGGTAACGCAGGAAGCCCTCGCTGAAATTAACCCCGCCATTGTTGTGGTTTCGATCAGCCCTTTTGGGCGAACCGGACCCAAAGCTGAATGGCCTGCGACGGATCTCAGCATCTGGGCGTCAAGCGGCGCTCTGGTTCTGGCGGGTGACTCCGATCGTGCACCGGTTAGAACCAGCGTGCCTCAGGCATTCTTACATGCAGGTGCCGACGCGGCGGGGGCAGTCTTGCTTGCACTCAGGGCCCGCAGCAGAAGTGGACAAGGTCAACACGTAGACGTTTCTGCTCAACAATCCTCCGCCCAGGCCGCACTGTCCTCTAACCTGTCTGCGCCGAACAATTCCGGCATCACCATACGACGTGAGGCAGGCGGTCTGGCAGGGATCTTTCCGATCCAGCTGGTATGGCCATGCAAAGACGGTTTTGTGGCAATCACGTTTCTGTTTGGCCCCGCTTTTGATCGGCCCAACAAACGGCTTCTGACCTGGGTGCATGAAGCCGGGTATTGCACTGTGGAAGATGTTGAAACCGATTGGGGCGCGCTTCTCGCCAGAATGGTAGTCGGAGGTGAAGAACCCGAGGCTTATTTTGATCTCTGTGACAAAGTTAAAGCCTTCACCCTTGCACACAACAAAAGCGAACTCTTCGAGGTAGGCCTCAAGCGCGGTGTGTATATCGCACGCATCATGAATGTGGCCGAACTCCTGGCGGAAAAACACTTCCGGGCACGCGGGTACTGGCAGCAGATCCGTATCAACCAAACCGATGTCGCGGTACCGGGTGCATTTGCCAGATTTTCGTCTTCCCCACTGCAGATACCCGGTCCCGCTCCGGCCTTGAATACATTCAAGGGCTTTGCGCCTCGTGCTCCCCTTGATACAGGCCAGGAACCTGGTGATGAAGCTCTGCCACTCACCGGTTTGAAAGTGCTGGATTTCATGTGGGTCATAGCCGGTCCCACATTTACCCGAACGCTTGCCGACTACGGGGCTACCGTGATCAAACTCGAATCGACTTTAAAGCTCGATCCCGCGCGCGCTTCTCCGCCTTTCAAAGACGGCGTCGCAACAATTGAGCACGGTACACCGTTTGCCAATTTCAATGCCGGAAAACTCGGCATCACCGTCGACCCCAGGAATCCCGTCGGCCGGGAGGTCATTCTTGATCTGGTACGCTGGGCGGATGTAGTAACCGAATCTTTTTCGCCCAAGGCGATGAAAGACTGGGGGCTCGACTATCAAACACTGAAGCAGATCAATCCTGATCTGATCATGGTGTCCAGTTGCCTGATGGGCCAGACCGGCCCCCGGGCCCAGGTGCCAGGATACGGCAATATGGCAGCGGCGATTACCGGCTTCTACGAACTGACCGGCTGGGCAGACCGATCACCGGCAGGACCGTACCTTGCTTACACCGACGGTGTAGCCCCGCGGTTTATGCTCATCGCACTACTGGCAGCGCTGGAGCATCGTCGTAAGACAAAGCAGGGCCAGCACATTGATCTGTCACAGGCCGAAGCGGCAATTCATATGATTGCCCCCGCCATCCTCGACCACGGGTTAAATGAACATACCTGGACCCGCATCGGGAACCGCGATCTGACGCTCTGTCCTCACGCTGTGTTCCCGGCGCGGGGTGAAGATCGCTGGGTGGCGATTGCATGTCAGAGCGACGAAGCCTGGCGTGCCCTATGCGGTGTCGCGGGGTTTGCCGACCAGCTCGCGGATGAGTCCCTCGCAACGGTCGCTGCACGCCTTGCACGGGAGGCTGAACTGGAAACGCTGATCTCACAATGGTCACAGAATCAGGACGAGTATGAACTGCAGGCACAGTTGATCGAGGCAGGTGTGGCAGCTCATGTGGTGCAGAATTCCGAGGAGTGCGTGAAAGATCCACAGCTCGTCCACCGGCGCCACTTCATCAACGTGCACCATAGTAGCGTTGGAAATATGGTCATCGAAGGCTCGCGCTTCCAGCTATCGCGAACACCCGCCCACACAGCCCGTGCTCATCCTGGCATCGGTGAGCATAACGCTGAGATTCTCACTGACATCCTCGGCTATGATGTGGATCGCATGGCCGATGTGTTCGCGTCGCTTGCGATGCAGTGATGGTGCAGTGATGGTAGTACTGCGCTGACGTCGGAAGCGCACTTTCGAGGGGAAGTTCTGTCGAACCGCACTTTTCAGGAATGAAATCCCTGCGTGTCGGTCTTATAGCAGACACACACATGCCGGGAACTGTTGCGCGCCTATGGCCGCAGGTACACGCCGCTTTCGACGGTGTTGCCTGCATTCTGCACGCAGGCGATCTACACGTCACTGATGTGATAGATGAACTTGAAACCATCGCCCCAACCTATGTCAGCTCTGGCAACGGTGATGCAGGGGTAGAACATCACCGACTGAAAGAAACATGGACGGGCCTGCTTGCAGGAGTTCCCGTCGGTATTGTTCACCGGTTACCCACACCGGCCCGGGCGAGCAGCGAGCGACTACAGGAAAAGCTCCACCGTACATTTGCTTCTTTTGATCCTCGAGTTGTGGTCTATGGGCATACTCATTTTGCGCAACTGCACCACGTTGACGGGCGAATCTATGTCAATCCCGGCTCGGCGACACTGCCGAATAATCAGTCCACTCGTTTAGGGACGCTCGGATTGATGGAAATCGGCCAGGGACGGATCTCGATCGAGATATTTCAACTGCACGAGCATGGGCGCGACAGAATTGGATACCTGTCGATCGAGTAGTGCCCCCAACAAAAACTCATGGAAAAAGTGTTAGCGGATCGCCCTCGTGCCACAGGGGATATTTTGCCATGACAGACGCAAACAGCGGCCGGCTTAACATTTTTTCTAACCAGTCAATAAGATATCCGTAAGTGCAGCTGTCGAACCACGCCTTATCTACGTTGGCGAATTGACGGATGAACGGCATCAGCGCGACGTCCAGGTCCAGCCGTGGCTTGAACTCGTTTTCACAAAGGGCAACGAGCTCATTGGCTTCTTCCAGTACTTCTTCAGACGCCTGAGAAATCCAACCATCCGGATCGGACTGTCGCAGCGCCCACTTCATTACTTCGTCTGACTCGTCGATCACCTGGTCACCGAGCACCAGCACAGGTACCGTTCCTTTTGGAGAGTAGCTCAGCAGACTGGGTGGTTTGTCGCGCAACACAACTTCGCGCAGCTCGCAAGCTACACCGGCGTATCCCAGCGTCATCCGCGCACGCATCGCGTACGGACAGCGGCGAAAGGAATAGAAAATCGGTAGTTCGTTCGTATTCGGCCCAATCATCGCCGGCAGCCTGCCAATCAGAACCAACTGAATAGATGGACTGCTTAAACCAGTCTGTGATTCCCCGCGCCCGCGATTACCGCGTCATAACGCTTCTAAAGCGTGGATTACTAATTCCATTGTTGATGCGCGACCAATTAGCACGCACTACCTGGGTGACATTTGCGTTCATCCAGTTTCCAACCTGCACCGAAGTTGCTTGATCGACGGCTGGGGTCACGCTGGTTTTACCCTCATTATTGCCGTGTACCTTCCGATCTGAGAACGGTGTCCAGTTTTTAAGGAAAGCATCGAATCCGTCTACCCCCGAATGAGTTTCCTGAATGGCTCCCGTCGACGATCCTTTTGTCCATGGCACACCGCCAATGGCGCCATGCGTACCAAAGAAGCTTCTCTCGGTGTAGTCGGTTTCCTTTTCGTGGCGCTGGCCGCAGTTTCTGAACCAGTTTCGTGAAAAGACATACTGATCTCGTAGCCTGGATGCCGGGTTGGCAAGCAGGGGTTTGAGCGGGAGGAGACCCTCATACGGTGCTATCCTTGAATCCGGCAAGATTTCGTAAGAAACAACAATGAGACCCAGCAAAGATGACCGATAACATGCATCAGTACGACGCCATCATCATTGGATCTGGCTTTGGTGGCCTGTATTCGCTACACCACATGCGTGACCTGATGGGGTTGAATGTTCGAGCGTTCGACAGCGCTGGCGGTGTGGGAGGCACATGGTGGTACAACCGTTATCCCGGTGCGCGTGTCGATGCACCCAGTAGCCCTTTCTACGCCTACACGTTTTCGAATGATCTGGTCAACGAATGGGAATGGACCGAAACCCAGACCTCCCAAGCCTCGGTCCTGGCCTATCTCGAGCACTTCGCAGACCGTTTTGATCTGTGCAAAGACATCGAGTTCGAAACCTGGGTGACGGACGCAACCTACGATGAAACCGCTCAACGCTGGACCATAGAAACGGATAAAGGCGAAACCGCATCGGCGCAGTTCCTGATCTGCGCGGTCGGAGCACTGTTCGTCGCCAACATGCCTGACTATCCAGGTATCGACGACTTTGCAGGTGAGTGTTATCACACCGGCCGATGGCCCCATGAACCGGTTTCTTTTGCGGGGAAACGGGTCGGCGTTATGGGCACCGGGTCTTCGGGTATTCAGGCAATCCCGGAAATCGCAAAGCAGGCGGAGCACGTTACGGTGTTTCAACGAACCCCTCAGTACTCACTACCCGCGCGCAACCGTCCTCTAAGCGAAGAAGAGCTGACCGGCTATCGTGAAGACTGGGACGACCTGCGTGAGTCTATGCGTCGACGGGGTGGCTGGCCATTCAAAACCATTCGAAGACGTGCGTCGGACCACACACCCGAGGAGCGGCACGCAATCTACGAAACTCTCTGGGAAGAGGGTGGTATACATCTTGCGATCAACAGCTTTAGTGCTGTGCTGATGGACAAAGATCTGAACAACGAGGTCTCCGAATTCGTGCGAGGCAAAATTCGTGAAATCGTAAAAGACCCCGAGACCGCAAGAAAGCTGATGCCCGATTACTATTTTGGCACCAAGCGTCAGATCCTGGACAACGGCTATTACGAAGCCTACAACCTTGACAACGTCTCTTTGGTTGATTTGCGGGAAGACCCGATCCAGTCGTTCAGCTCCACAAGTGTGCGCACTGAACAAGGCGAGCAACCGATCGACATGTTAGTGCTGGCGACTGGATTCGATGCCGTGACCGGATCGATGCTGAATCTGAATCCCAAGGGTCGGGGGGGTTTGAGTCTCAAACAGAAATGGGAAAATCGTTTCGATACCTATCTGGGAACGACCATCGCCGGTTTCCCTAATCTTTTCATGATTCATGGACCGACTTCACCCGGTGTCTTGTACACCATGCCTCTTGGCGGAGAGCGCACGATGCGATGGATAGCGGATTGCATCCATCACCTTAAGGAACAGAATCTTGGCGCAATCGAAGCAACCGATCTCGCGGCCGAAAAGTGGGGTCGTGAGATCGATGATATGGCTAACCAGACGCTGTACCCGCTTACGGATTCCTGGTACATGGGTGCGAATATACCCGGCAAGCCGCGTCAGTTTTTAGCGCACCTGCGGGGCTCACAATATTTCGATCAGTTGAATGCGGTGGCGGAAGCTGGCTTTGAAGGGTTTGTCTTCGAAGCCAGACGAAAGGGTGCGTGAAAGTCAGATGCCGACCGCAGGACTTCAGCGCCAACTCGGACGTTCGAGTTATGGCTTCAGATAGGACTGAAAAGCCGGATCTCGTAGCCAGAGCGACGCCCACATGAATAACCTCAAATAGATACTGAAAAGCGTGTGACTGAACAACGGCATTTCCGCCCGAAGGTTGCTCGCAAGAGCGCCTGCTTGCCTTGGTTGGTGGCGTACTCTGACCACAACAACTGCAGGGTGACGGGTTCTGACAAGTTAACTCTTCAAGTCCTGAAAAATCGGCCCCTCAAATATTATGCAACCGCCCTACTCCATTGCTCGAACGCACCCATCCTGAGATCGCGATAATGCTGCGCCCGCACCAGGTGTCTTCCTAAATTGAAAAGATTCGATACCGCAGCATGTGCGGTGACAAATCGCTGCGCCTGTTTCACTGATTTGAACTTCCGCATTCCGCGCTCCCTCACCCGGGTTACTTCGTGAGATTGTTCAGCGCGGTTATTCGCATACTGATCGGTGACATGGATCGCACCAGGCGTTATCTCTCGATGTGCCACAGGATAGCTACGTAGCTTATCCGTCACGATCTTCCTCGGCTCACTGCCATGAGACCTCAATAACCGTTTGAAAAAGCGCTTTGCAGCAGCTCCATCTCGTCGAGCCTGCAGGAAAACATCAACCACTTCACCATCCTGGTCAACTGCTCGCCAAAGGTAATGCTGCTCGCCGTTGATTTTGACGAAAACCTCATCGATGTAGAAGGTGTCGCCATATCCACGGTGCTTGCGCTTCAACCTTCGCGTGTAG
>JAQBYL010000176.1 GCA_027622495.1 Pseudomonadota bacterium | reverse complement strand
ACTGGCAACCGCTACAACACTGGCGGAAGCACGCATCCTTGAAGACGCCGGTGTCGACCTGATCATCGCCCAGGGCATCGAAGCCGGTGGGCACTCGGGCGCTTTTCACACCGCGGACGCAGCAAATGCGCTACCGACGATGGAGCTTGTCCGAACGCTCATCCAGGCAATCGATACCCCGATCGTCGCAGCCGGAGGTCTGGTCAGTGGTGCCGATGTTCGGGCAGCGATCGATGCCGGTGCGGCGGGTGCACAACTTGGAACCGTGTTTATTCCAACCAGGCAGGCGACCAATGATGAGTTGTATCGCAGGAATCTCACGGTTGGCGCGCCCACCCGTCGCACCGCAAACATCTCCGGTCGGATGGCACGCGGTTTCATTTCGCCGCTCATGGCGGATCTGGATCGGCTGCTTTCCACCCCACCCGCTTACCCGTTTACTTATGACGCGACAAAACAACTTGTGGACGCAGCGCGTAGTGCCGGTGTTGCGGATTTCGGTGTCATGTGGGCGGGTTCCGGGCGGGTCCGCCATGGGCTAGAACATTGCAGCGAGGTGATCCGGCTCTTGACCCAGCAGTTGAAAACTTGATCTCGAGCTGCTCTGTCCATCTGGCGGCGGCTTGAAGCTGCGCTTATGCTTGCGCGCTTCTTTAAACTATAAAAGGTCGCAATAATGCCCAAGGCAAGCGAGCTCAAAAAAGGTCAAGTCGTAGACATAGACGGTGCGCCACACATCGTCAGACAGGTCGAAGCCCGCAGCCCATCTTCACGCGGTGCGGTCACCCTTTACAAAGTGCGGTTTAACAATCTGATCAACGGTCAGAAACGTGACGAGTCCCTGAAAGGTGACGACATGTTTCACGAAAGCGATTGCATCCGCAGCACGGTGCAGTTTTCTTACGTGGACGGCGAAGACTATGTGTTCATGGACACGGAGGATTACACCCAGTTCAGCCTGCCGGCAAGTGATCTCGTTGACGAGCGTAACTTCCTGACAGAGGGCCTCGGGGGAATCGTTGCGCTACATACCGATGGTCAACTGCTTTCTGTTACGTTGCCAACCATCGTCGATCTGGTGATCACCGAAACCGCACCTTCGATCAAAGGTGCCACCGCAGCGGGAAGAACCAAAACTGCTGTCCTGTCGACCGGCTATGAAGTGCAGGTACCCGAGTATCTGGCAGAAGGCGAATCGATACGCGTGAACACAGAAACCGGCAGATTCTCCAGCCGCAGCTGATTTCGCCCGAGTTTTTTCGTTGAACCCTTGAGCGCGCCTTTTACTTCGGCGTGCCGATGGGCCGCACGGGCGAGGGTTTGACGTTCAATCGGCCATGCGGTCGAATCCCCTGAAGATACTCGTCTATCACTTCATGGTAGCGGCGGATGCGCGCCTCCTGCCCGGACAGATACACGCCTTCAAAACCGCGCGACCGGAAACCAAGTTGCTGGCCCGATGTGATCGACAGATCCTGGTCGATCCCCAAACCCACACTCTTGTCGCCATAGTCGAAGACTTCGTGGGGTACATCAACACCCCGCTCGCGCATACCCGCAGGGGTAGCTGCCGGACGCGTTTCACCCTCAGGGTCGAACGCATAGTGCCAGTTATCAAAGATGCACTTTTCCGGATCATGCGGATCAGGACGGGATCGCAGAAAGTGAAAACCATCATTGGTGACCGACACCGCAAAATTCGGGAAGATGGTGTAGTGATAATAATCGGTCAGCTGTTCGTCGCGCAGATCGTCGAAGTAGTCAAAGCCCTTCGCCTCTCCCAACTTGCGTTTCTGCTGCTGAATGGCCGGTCGTATCTGCCTTTCTTTCCCGCGGAAATCTTCCGGGTCAAGCTCCCATTCCTCCATCAGAGCCATCAGCGGCTTACGCAGTTTATCGCCTTCGAGAGACCGGGCCGGATAGCCTGCATGCATGATCATTCGCGAGTGACCTTCGGCGCACATGTCGAACTGGGTGTCTTTGTAACCTTCTTCGATGGTCACACTGGCTTCCGGGTGAACGGCACGCAGATGATAGGACTCGTTGAAATTGTCCTGGATCACCTTCCAGTTGCAGGGAACCTTGACGGTGTAGGCCAGATAACGGCGCATTCTGTCGATGGGGTACATGCTCCAGTCTTCCCACACAGGGCCAAGGTAGTCCTTAAGCGTTCCTGCCTCCGGATCCATGTTGACCCAGACAAAACCGGCAAACGTTTCACACGCGATCTCTTTTAATCGAACGTGATCGCACGGATTGCCCTGCGGAAAGTCCTCGGAGTCCTGCGCAAAATTCAACGTTCCGTCAGGCATATAGGCCCAACCATGATATTTGCAGACAAAGCGTTTGACGTGACCGTTTTCTTCGAAAACCAGCCGGTTGCCGCGGTGCTGGCACACGTTGTAAAACGCTTTGATGGAACCATCGACCTGACGGACCATCAGGATGGATTCCGGGCCAACCTCCTCGCGCTGCCAGTCACCGGGCTCAGGCATCTCGGCCTCACGCCCGAGCAGCAACCAGACTTTGGTCCAGACCGACTCGAATTCACGATGAAAAAACTCTGGTGAGGTATAGCGGAACCCCTCGATCGGGTGGGCACCGATATGCGGCCGTTCCCACGCCGGGGCCGCCTCGTTCCGCCAATCCATCATGCTGCTCATTGATCTCTCCCTCGCCATTCTGTCGGGGTTAACTTAACGCGCTTTATAGCGCTTTGCCATCTGCAGATTAGTGAGGCTCATCCGGAGCCTGACTTAGAAATTATCAATCATCCAGGATTTACCGATCGCCTTGGCAGAGGTATGGATGCGAGCGATCAAAGGCTGCGCCTGCACACCGCGAATCTCTTTCAGGAGAACCGGTTGTGAGCCGAACCAGGCTGAGTCCGGCTCCCCACGGGTTATGCACCCCACACTCTGACCGCGCCGCAGCAACCAGCCGATGACCTGGTACCTGCGATAAAAACTTGCGTTCGCATCCTTGGTCACGATCCAGGTATGAATCGCGAAGCGGCCACGAACACCCCACACATCGGCACCATATACCTGCACCACCGCTTCAGACGTAGTGTGGGGATCCGGCGCAACCGCTGGACCTGCCGACACAGGTTGCAACAGTCGGGAGGCAACCACCAGGGCAGCCGCACTCAACGCAACAATCAGCAGAAACGTCATCAGCAACCAACGCCACACGCCTCAGACCAGACCCTGATCAGCGAGCAGGGCATCCGCGGTTGCATCCCGGCCGCGAAAAAGCCGATAGACTTCTGCTGCAGGCAGGCTGCCACCGAGACCGAGGACGGTCTGCTTGAAACGCTGCGCTATCTCGTGGACCGCCTGCGGGTTATCCAACCCGGCCTCGCGAAAAGCTGCGAATGCATCTGCGGCCAGCACCTCCGCCCATTTGTAAGAGTAGTAGCCAGCAGCATAGCCACCGGAAAACAGATGGCCGAAGCCGGGTAGCTGCGTCTCATCTTTGAGCGTCGGCATAACAATTGTGGCTTGCGCAATCTCGCGTTCTATCTGATAGGGCGTCGCCTGTTCCGGGATTGCCGGCAAACCGAAGCTCTCGTGTATCTTCATATCTGTTCTGGCGAACAGGACCTGCCTTAAGGTCGCGTTCCCAACCATGAAGTTCTTGCTGTTGATGATCTGGTCAGCAGTTTCGCCGGGCAGGGGCTCACCGGTGTCCACATGGGCAGACATATCAAGCAGGTATGGCTTGTGTTCCATCCAGTACTCGTTGAACTGACTGGCCAGTTCAACCGAATCCCACTCCACCAGATTCATGCCTGATGCACCGCCTTCGTCGATGCGGGTAAACATGTGTTGGGTAGCGTGGCCGAACTCGTGGAAAAGGGTTCTGACTTCATCCAGCGACATCAGGGCGGGCTTGCCTTGTGCCGGTGCACGGCCATTCATAACAAACAGAGCCACCGGAAGCGACGCCTCATCCGCCCCGCGACCCAGCGCCAGCGAGCGATCGACTACGGTATTCATCCACGCACCGCCACGTTTCTCGCCTGGCCTCGCGTAGGGATCCACGTAGAAACCGGCGATGACATCGTCACCTTCGAGCACTTCATAAAAACTGACGCTGTCGTCCCACACCGGCAGCGCGGCTGAATCGACCTTGTGGATCCGCACCCCATAGAGCTTCTGGATCAGCGAAAACAAACCCTCCAGAACCCTCGGCATCTGAAAGTACTCGCGCAGCGCTTCTGCATCGTAGCCATAGAGCTTGCGTTGCAACCGCTGCGAATAGAAGGCGATATCCCAGGGTGCAGGATCATCGGCATGTTCAAAACCGGTTTCCTGCATGAACGCTTTGAGATCTTCGAATTCTTTTATTGCCGCTGGTCTGGCAGCACTTTCCAGATCATTGAGCAATGACCAGACTGAATCAGTCGACGGCGCCATCTTGTTGTCGATACTGAACTCGGCAAAATTCTCAAAGCCAACCAGCGCGGCTGTTTCCTGGCGCAGACGCAGTATCTCTTCGAGTAAGGGGCGATTGTTGAATTCCGGTCTGCTGCCGCGCAATCTGAATGCACGATAAAACTCTTCGCGCAGATTGCGGTCTTCACCCTGCTGAAGAACCGCCTGAAAATTCACCCCATTGACCACGAAGTGCCAGGGTCCGGCCTCAGCATCCGCTCCCTCAACCCCGTCTTCCACGGCACGGTCCGCCGCCTGCTTGAGGATCGATGCCGGTATACCGGCAATCGCATACGTTTGGGTGACTTTGATTCTGGAGTCTTTTTCCTGTCTTACCAGATTGTTCTGAAAATCATTACTGAGGCGGGACAGCTCAGTCTGAATTTCTTCAAACCGGGAACGGGCCTGCCCCTCAAGATGCACACCCGATCGCTCCATGCCGCGGATGTCTTGCGTGAGTATGCGTCTGCGTACGTCGCTCAGGCCTTGCCATTGGCTATCGCGGATCTGGATCAGTTTGCGATACAGCCCCTGACTCTGACTGACCTGAGAGCTGAACGCGACGTAGGCAGGTCGCACTGCTTCATAGGCTTCGAGGAGCGATTCAGAAAATTTGACGCTGAGCAGATGATTGACCACGCCAACCTGCGAGTTGAGCCGCCGCAGGGCCTTCTCCATGGGGACCATTAACCCGTCCCAGGTGGCCGGCGCGTCATTTTCAAGATCGCGGACGATGTCTTTCGTCACATCAAGCAGAGCAGTAATTCCCTGCTTTACATCATCGGGCGTAAACGCATCCCACACCGGAAGATGGTCGATGCGGCCATGCGATCTGGTCTGTTCAATTTCAGTGAGACTGGCGGCGGAACTGTTCATCGGCTGCACCTCGTAAGTCATTGGTGCTTTCAGTTCCGCGAAGGTGTTGCGGTGGATCGGATTGAGGCGATCACTGCGCTGAAGCAAGCTCCCGCGGTTTGTAGCCAAATTTCTGTCCACCAACGGACGCCTCATACATCAGCCCACCCTTGGCGATACTGAACACGGCGAGACCCTTGTGATAGCCGGGGCTGATCGTGGTTGCGTCGTTGCGACCTCCGCTTGCCCCTGCATTCACGCCCGTCGTGCCGACATTGGCCGACGCACCTGCGGTGATAGCCACAACTTCTGCACCAGCACTGAATTCGAAATTGCCGCTGGTGAATTCATCAAACGAGCGCTGGTCTTCAAAAAAAATGATCTGGCTGAAAACCTGGCCACCGGCCTGCCAGCCCAGCGTCATCTCAACCACAGAGGCATCACCAACATAGCCACCCTGAGCGTAAACGCGGCCTGTGCCATAACTGCCACCTACAACAAAGCCACCTTTCCCGATGCTTGGGAAGACCGCATAACCGTAACTACCTGGAAAGTATTCCGAACTTTGACCTGCATTGCGGAAGGTTTCGATGGTTGATTCATAGCTGTCGGCATTGGCATGCAGACTAAATAACGAGATCAGAACCAGTAAAAACACGGGGATACTTCGAGACATTGTTTGCTCCTAGACGGGGGGTGGCGCGATCTTACAAACTCTTGCCTGTCTGCGCGAGTCATTTAGCCCGATCTACAGGCTCGCGCTTGCAGGCAGCGTGTGAATCAACCTCGATACGGCCTCGAAATCCGCGAGTGCATTGATCAGCCGTGGTGCTGCATCGGCAGATGGTCGGACAGGATCGAACAGCCCGGGCATCCGCGGCAGATCATCGATCAGCACGCGTAACGCGGCACAGACCTGTTGATCCAGAATCAGCGACATCAGGTACAGAGCTTCGTGTGCTTCGGCAAAACGACCGGCTGCGACCGTCTCAACAAAATCAGGGTTACGGCAGGCGGCCCGGATTTCCTCGGCGATCCAGGGCTTGCTCTGCAAGCGCTTCGAAACCACTGATCCTTCAAGAACGTTGATCACGTGGCGAGCAGTGATCACAGGTATGGTCTGCAGCAGATTCCAGCCAACGCCAAATAAACGAACCACGCCTGGAGCGCGAGTGAGCCAGGTTTGTGTCGAATCGGTTACGGTTTCGGTCGCTGCAATGTAATCAAGCCCCAGATCCGCCGTCGCAATGACGATTTCGGCAGCAGCGCGCTCGTCCAGGCGTTCACCCTGAAGCTGTGTACCGCTGATCAGAACATTCGACAGATAGGCAAGTTCAATGCCGCGATCGTTCAGCGCCTGCGGAAAGCGATCGCCCAGGTCATCGAGCAACGTGAGCAGGCGGGATGATCTGCCACTCGCCGGAGCAGTCAACAGGGCGACTGGACCGGCACCGAGAATTTCATGACTTCGCAACAGGTTATCCAGACCAGAAAAAGAGGCAGCGGCAGCGGCCACGGAAGACTGTTCTGACGGAGGGTCGTCCGATGTCTCGTCGGGCGCATTGTCGGGTGCATTGAAGGTACTGCCTGCACCAGATCTGGATGCCGGGGCACCACTTCGGGCGAACATGAAACAGCGTCGAGTAATCAGGTCGTACTCGCTGCTCGCAACCAATTCTTCGAGCGCCGTGTTCGCAGCAGTTTCAAGAAACTGTGCTGCACTCTCACTGGTCACGTAACCGGCAGCAGTGCGACGGATCTCCCTTTCAGCCTGCGCATCCACATTTACGGTCCGCCTGGCATCACCGGTAGACAGCATGGATTCTTCGTCGACCAGGCGATCGAATACGCGCAGAAGAAAACGTGGATAGTCGTTGTACAGCGCGACCAGGGTATATTCCAGCGAGGCCCATTCATCCTCATAAAAACTGGATACCAGGAAGGGTTCCAGCACCATTGAGTAACCATCGCGTGGCGGATCACCAACCGCAAAACCAACATTGACCAGCTTTGCAAACGCAGCCAGCACAAACTCCTCGCCGAGTTCATACAGGCGATCAGCAACCACACTCGCACCCTGGTCATTCAACACATCGAGCCAGCGCAGCACTTCCAGCGGATTAAGCAGTTCAGGCTCGCCAGGTGCTGCATTCTGCCAGATGGATTCATCCAGCACGCTGGCAAGCTGCGAAGCACTGGCAAGAGCGATGATGTCACCGGCATCGTTGATGCCGATGGTGTCGATGAGCCGTTTCAGGATCGGTGGCGGAAGCGCTTCAATGTAGGCCGGAAGAGCCGGATCTTCCAGCAACGCCGGGAGGAGGCGCTGGTCAGGCGAATTTTTTTTGGTCACCATCCGGTTGAATTACTAAACCATCGCATTCAGGTGGGCAACAAATGGATCGCGATCTGCATCCGTGTGCCTTGTGTATTCGGTCTGAATAGCGATCCGCTGCGCGGTTTCGGTGTCAAAGAGCCGTTCGATCAGAGCAAGGGCCATATCCATACCGGCGGAGACACCCGATGAGGTGACCACCGGACCATCGTCAACCCAGCGGGCTTCTTCTACCCAGGTATCAGCAAAGATCGCTGCCGGAACAGGCCCAATCTGTTCAGCGATGACACAGATTTTGATCTGCGCCTGACCAAGACCGCTGAACATTTCCAGCGGTCCGAACAGATCGAGCATTTCAAAGCCCGGGAAAACAACGGCACCCAGCACCATTGGCGATTTCGGCATAGTGACAATCCTGCAGGTCTGCGGGGAGGGTCCGGCATCTTACTCTGTGTTCGCCTGCAGCGGCACGAGATTTACGGTTTGTGACACGGTTCTCATATTCACAAATTACTTTGCGTTGCAAAGTGCTTGGCATCGGGCTAGGCTTTCCGAAAGTTGTTCATCCCATCAGCATGCAGCAAACCAATATGTCTCCTACCGTCCTGCGCAAGCAGGCTGAAATCAAC
>JAQBYL010000175.1 GCA_027622495.1 Pseudomonadota bacterium | reverse complement strand
TGGCCGCGGATAAGACAAAAACATAACTCCTGGACCTGATGACTTTATATGGCCGAACTAGGACGTTTTAGGGCTAACCGCTCAATGTCTGCATTCGGAAACCAGGCATTTTCAGATGGTTCCGAGTTCGACTCTTTTGAGACAAAACCGCCACTCAAACTCGTGATAACCTGATTGAGATTAGATCAGGGGGATGATCGTGAGGCAGCTCTATATTGCATTTAGAATGAGTATGGTTCCCTGGCTATTTGCTTTCGCCTTTTTCTTCGGTGCCGAGGTGGTTGCTGAATCGCCCCATCCCTTCGTACCTGAATCCTTCACCGCTCCTGCTGTGATGGAGAATGAGAAGTTTCGGCTGCGAGCTTTAACGGTGAATGACGTAGTCAAAGACTACGACGCCGTTGTGAGCAGCGCGAGCCATATCAAAGAGGTCTTTCCAGGGTCTCAATGGCCTACTGGTCTTACGCTGGAACAGAACTTCATTGATCTTGGATGGCACCAGAAGGAATTCCAACGCAGTAGATCGTTTGCATACACCGTCGTCGACTTAGACGAATCAAGAGTGATTGGCTGCGTCTACATCGATCCAACCAGAAAGGTGGGCTTTGATGCCGAAATTTACCTCTGGACTTGGCCACCCGAGCAGGTTTCGTACATCAACGAGGACATTTTGAGGGCAACTGTAAAACAGTGGCTGAAGAAAGAATGGCCGTTCAAAGCGCCAGTCTTTCCCGGATCAGATATCTCCTGGGAAAAGTGGGGCGCAGTGGCCGAATCGAAACGATGATAAGCGGTAAGTAATAAATTGTGGCACTGCTGTCCCACAGTTTTAGGTCCCCGCCAAGCGTAGTTGCAGCATGGGAGGATCGGGGGGCTGTGATTGTGTCGTAAACAGCGCCAGAAGTGGGCGTCGCTCAAACAGATTGAGCTGCAACACGCGCAGGATCTGCTGCAGGCTCCAGCCAAGACGATTGGAGAATTTGAGGTAAGAGAGCATTAAGTACATGCACATGGCCACCCAGATTTGAGTCATGACAGCGTTCTTCGATGTGCCCAGAAAACTCTTCACCTTGAGGTTTTGCTTGATCCATTTGAAGAATAATTCGATCTGCCAGCGTGCCTTGTAGATGTCTGCAATGGTTTTCGCTGCCAGAGTGAAGTTGCCCCCTGTGCCAGGGTAGTTGTTGGTCAGAAAAAAGTAGTGCTTACCGGTCTGCGGGTCCTTGTACCCCACTCGCCGAAGCCTTTTGGGGTAAGACTGACCGCGAAGGCTCGTCAACACGATGCTCTGATCAGAGCTGATTCCTTGACCACGAACCACTGGTTTGCGATCTCTGACGGCGTATCTCATGTTTTTCTTTGCACGAGTGACGAAGTAGATTTCCGAGCGATTCAGTTGATCAAACCATTGGTAGTCGATATAGCCTCTATCCACCGCGACGATGCTTCCTGTGGGAAGTGTTAGTGCTCGTGCTTGCGTTACGTCGTGCTTTTTGCCGTCGGTGACGGTTAGAAACATGGGCAGAAAGCCCTGGTGATCTATCCCCACATGGAGTTTGATCGCGCCCTTGGTGCGACGGAACTTCGCCCAGGGAAACATCGTTAGACACAAATCGATGTGGCGCGTGGCTTGAATTGTTTTCTTTTGGTGCATAGGTAGTTGTTGGTTTTTTTGTACAAGTAGGTTTTTGGTTTGTGTCTGTCTTGGGTAAAGAATCTGCATTTACCGGATTCGGTGCAGCAGGATACGGATCACCCGTGTCCGGCCCAGCCGGAAGTGGAGTAGCGATTTCTGACACTATGTAGGTACCGCCGCGCAGTTTTCCCGCTTCGTCGCGAAAGCGAACGTATTCGACGTACCCGGCCTCGCGCAGCTCCCGCAGTAGTGCATAAATGCCGTCTCTTCCGAGGTTGCCGCGTTTCCTCAGATCGTTGACGAGCACCTTCCAGTCATCAGGTTTTGACAGCAGATACGCGAGCAGTCCCCGCGCGGCCCAGGATAGACGCACGTCTTCCACCGCGGCCTGGTTGACGATGACAAAGCGTTCGCGCCGCGCTGCGCGACGGATAGTTTGGGTCACTGCACATCGCTGCTACTGATGATGGACGCGACCTCAATGGCCGGGTAATACACGCGACGGCCGATCTTGCGGCCACTCGCTTTGAGCGCCCGCGTACGTGCATCGCTGGGGCAACAGAGGCTATAGCGCAGTCCACCGGGTGAGCGGCCGAGTAGTTCGGCGAGCTGTGTCTGGGTGAGGAGCGGTCCGAACAGCTCGGTGAGTTGAGACGCAAGATCTACTTGCGCTGGGCTTATCGTGACTTGCATAGAATCTCCGTGATGGCTCTGGTAAATGCACATACAGGAAAACCCGCCGGACCATCACTGCGCCATGGTTAACAAGAACGTTCCGATGCAGGACTTCCGGGACGTCGTGCAGACTAACGCACCCCCAATTGATCCAATCGATGCACCAGATCCTCGGCCCGCAGATGAGTGTATCGCCGCAACATCTGCATGGACTTATGGCCGGAGATTGCCGCCACTTCCTGATCGCCGAGCCCGGCCTCAACCAGCCTCGATACAGCCTCATGCCGTAGATCATGGAATCGCAGACCTTTGATGCCCAGGGACGCCAGCATGCGATGCCAGGCCGGACGGAACTCGTACGGTCGACGCTGGCCATCGCGACCTGGTTCACCGAAGAACACCAGATCGGTTTCGATCGGTCGTACGGGGTTGGCCAGTGCGGTCTGAAGCACGGCGACTGCCGCATGAGACAGAGGCACGGTGCGCGTCGAGCCATTCTTGGTTTCGGTGAGAGTGACTACGCGCTTGAACAGATTGATCTGACCTCGCCGCAGCGTGTGGATTTCACCGGCACGCATACCAGTGTGGAGAGCAACCCGCACAATCTGGCCCAGCATGGGATTTGAGTGTTTGTCGCAGGCAGGCAGTAGCCTCTTTTCCTCCTCCGCGCCAAGACGGCGGTCGCGGCCCCGGTGCGGTGCCGGCTTTCGGATGTTGGCAACCGGGTTGTAGACGAGCCCAATCCGCCATTCCTTGATCGCAACGGTGAACAGCTGCGAGAGCAGTGCGAGTTCAAGCCGCACGGTGCTGGCTGAAAGGCCCTCGCTCAATCGCCGATCTCGATAGCCGGCGACGATGTCAGGCGAGAGCGCGGCGAGACTGTAGTGCCCCAGCACAGCGTTGAGGTTGTCGCTCGCCGGTTTTTCACGTCGAGCGGTCGAAGGTCGCTTGGTCGGAATCACCTCGGCTGCATATCGCTTCAGCGCGGACTTCAGCAGCATTCGCTCTGAACTGGCGCGATCGATATAGACTCCTCGGACCATTTCATCTTCGGTGCGTCGTGCCCAATCCTGTGCATCGCGCTTGGTACGAAACGTCTTGATCACAGGCGGCCAGCCGCGCTTGCGGATTACCGCTTTCCAGGTCGGTGATGGAGTCTTGCGAATCGTCGCCAACGCACGTTCCGGAGCTCAACTGTTCCGAAAGTGTACCGAGTGACACGCGGACTAAAAGCGAGAACGACGCAAGTTGTTGTTTTGATTGGTAGCCAGGGGCAGATTCGAACTGCCGACACGCGGATTTTCAGTAAACAGAAACCCCAGCCGGATCGACGCGGGATTGCACTTGAAACCCGAGCTCAGCGAAGAACAACCACGAAACTAGCGACCAAACTCCTTCAATCGCTCCTCAAGATCCGGCCCCCTCCCCGGACTCTCACTCCTCTCAAACCTCAACCCCTCACTCAAAGTATGACTGAGCCCCCGGTTGATCAACATCTTGTCTGCCCGCAGCGTAAACCACGAATTCGCCAGAAACCCCCGCGCCATCGCAATGGTCTGCTCCATCAACTGCGCAGCCGGCACACACCGGTTTGCCAGGCCGATTTCCGCCGCTTCCTGCCCGCCAACCACGCGGCCGCTGAACATAAGCTCTCGTGCTTTCAACAAGCCCACCCTGCGGGGCAGGCGCTGACTCATTCCCCAGGTAGGTGACATTCCCCATTTGCCATGAGTATCGGCAAAGCGCGCGTCGTCGGCTGCGACGGTCAGATCGCAGGCGAGAACCAGTTCCAGCGATCCTGTGTAGCAATGACCCTGCACCGCGGCGATGACCGGTTGCGGCAGGGCCTCGATAGCTTCCAGAGTTTCGGCCTGAAAGTGTCGGCTGGGCGCGACTTCACCGGCCTGGATGGCCTTCAGATCATTGCCGGCCGAAAACGAACGACCCTTGCCACACAGAATTACACAGCCGATGGACTCAGGACTGGCCGCGATGGCGTCGATATGCGCGCGCAGTTCCACGAACAATGTCGGGCTCAATGCGTTCAGTGCTTCGGGTCGATTGAGTGTGAGGATTGCCAGACCGTCCTGATCTTCGCGCAGTACCTGTGGTGCCATGGTGGTTCCCTTCGACGCAGCTTACGTACCTGGATCATAATGCTTCAACATCCCGCAGGGAGCAAAGTCGGAACAGATGAAGTCTGAAGTCGTGATCATTGGTGGTGGAATTGCCGGTATCTCATTAGGTGCCCGGCTGGCGAAAGATCATCAGGTCACCGTTTTAGAAGCAGAAATCCAACCGGGCTATCACAGCTCGGGTCGGTCTGCGGCGGTGTACATCGAACCCTATATCAACGAAACCATCCTCGATCTCACCCGTGCCAGCCGGGATTATCATCTGGGCTATGGTGCGGTGCCGACCCGTGCATTAACCGTTGCCGGCGCCGATGACCTGGTGGACCTTGACGCAATGATGGCGCGCTGGGGTGGCTTGTGCCCGGATATGCAGCTTGTGGACCCCAGGATTCTGTTCGAGGCGGTCCCGATAATCCGGCCCGAAGCGGTAGTCGCAGTAGCCTGCGACCCCAGCGCGATGATGCTCGATGCTCACACCCTTCTGGAAGGTTTTCGCCGTGGGCTGGTCGCCGGGGGAGGCAGGGTGATCAGCAATGCACGCGTCGACCATATCGAGCGAGGTGCCCGCTGGAAGATCAGTTACCGCGACCAGCACATCGAGGCGGACATTCTTGTGAATGCAGCCGGTGCCTGGGGTGATGATGTGGCGCAGATGGCGGGGGTCAAAGCCATCGGTCTGCAGCCGCTGCGTAGAACCGCGCTGCTGGTGGATCCGGGGCTGGATTTTGCCAGCTGGCCGCTCGTGCATCAGGCAGGTGGGGGGCTGTATTTCAAACCCGAGGCGGGTCTGTTGATGGTCTCGCCGGCCGATGAACATCCGTCACCTCCAGTGGACGCTCAGCCAGAAGAACTGGATGTGGCCGTGGCGATAGATCGGTTTGAAAAGATGACCACAGTGAGTGTGAAAAAGGTCTACCGGACCTGGGCCGGTTTGCGCACGTTTCTGCCCGCACGAACTCCCGCGGTGGGGTTTGATCGCAATGCAGAGAATTTTTTCTGGCTGGTGGGTCACGGCGGATTTGGTATGCAGACCTCGCCTGCGCTCAGCGAACTGGCGGCAACCAGGTTACGCCGCCAGGAGACCCTGTGAACGATCTAAAGCCCCAGCACGAGTTTAGCAACGATGTTCTTCTGCACCTCGTTGGTTCCACCGGCGATTGAGCTGGCGCGCAGATTGAAATAGCGCGAGAAGGCGCCTTTACCGCCGCCAGGTCCGATGGGCTGGACTGGCGTGCCGGCCTTCATTGCCTGCCCCTGGGCCTGCCCCTGGTCAACCTGCGCATAAAACGCCATCGCTTCCACCGCGAGTTCGCTCAACCTCTGGCCCATGTTGGCGCCGAAGTTCTTCATGATTGATGACTCAGGGCCCGGATTCTGGCCTTTCGACAGGGCGGCCTGTATTCGGAACTCGGTAAACTGGATCGCCTGCAGATTGACTTCGCATGCATCGAGTTTGCGGCTGAAGTCGCGATCCTGCGCCAGACTCTGACCATCGTTGCGGACGCCTTCTGCAAGGCTGCGCAGGCGCGCAAGCGCGGCCTGAAAGGAGGCGCTTCCGCCGCCGCCGCGTTCGAACTCGAGCAGGTATTTAGCCACCGTCCAGCCCTGGTTTTCCTGCCCGACGATATTGCTCTTAGGAACCCGGACATTGTCGAAAAAAACCTGGTTGACCTCGTGGGTACCGGAGGCAAACACAATCGGCTGGACGTCGATACCGGGGCTCGTCATGTCGAGCAGAATGAAGGTAATACCCTGTTGCGGCTTGCCCTGCGGGTTGGTTCGGACCAGCAGAAACATCATGTTGGCGAAGTGCGCGTGGGTGGTCCAGATCTTGCTGCCGTTGAGGACGTATTCATCTCCATCGCTTGTGGCATTGAGCTTGAGCGAGGCAAGGTCAGAGCCTGAGGAAGGTTCCGAGTAGCCCTGACACCAGTAGTCTTCGCCCGAGAGAATTCTCGGCAGATAGTGCGCCTTCTGTTCGGGGCTGCCATGACCGATCAGCATCGGTCCGCACATACCGAGACCCATCGGGGCCAGGGAGGGTGCACCGGCGAGGGTATTTTCAGTCGACCAGATATAACGCTGTGTCAGATCCCAGCCGGTTCCACCATATTCCACAGGCCAGGCAGGTGCGATCCAGCCCTTTTCATACAGAATGTGATGCCATTGGATGTTGTGTTCGTAGTCGAGGAAAATACCGGGGCAACAGCGTTGTGCTTCTTTCAGGTCTTCGGTGAGCGCGCTGCCGAGAAAGGTTTTGACCTCATCGCTGAACCGTTCGTGTTCGGTGCTGAACGAAATATCCACTAACCCATCTCCCTGACTGCCAGTTCCAACTCGAACACATGCTCATCGCTTACGTCAAGTGAGCGCAAGGCGTCTGCCAGGTCAAAAAGATAATCGCTGTTGGCGCCGCTCGGTCCGTGGCTTCTACGGATCTGTTGCGCCATCTCGACAAGAGGAGCGGGACCGAGGTAGGCGTGGTTGCCGGTGGGTGCGACATACACAATTCCGGGCTGGGTCTCACCGGATAAGAAATCGATGGGCAGATCAAAACGCTGGTAGCCGTTTTTTTCGCGCACATCCAGTGCATCGAAGGTTGCAGCCACAACGTCTGCGTCCAGCAGATAGGCCATCCCGTCGCAATGGCCAGCTTCGCGAACCAGGGTCACCACCCGGCCAGGTGCGTCGGGCACACCGCGATGGTCGTGCGACCCCTGCCAGAAGCGTCTGACCCAACCGTTGATCCGGGCCGGTGCCCGATCAAGATAGCCGATGTCTGGCCGCCAGATGAGTGATCCATAGCCAAATAACCAGACGTTCACAACACTACCGACAGGTCACAGAAAATCATAAGCATCCAGATCAATAACCTGTTGTGCGTGACGGCCGGCCATGACCATGAACATGTCATCTCCACGTTGCGTCTGGCCGACGATCATTGATGCAACCACCGCCATGATGTAGCCGCTGAAACTGTATCGACGGTAGTCGTTCCAGCAGTCGCTAAAGTCGTAACCAGTGACACCGCGTTCACATAGCCCATGGTGATAAGTTCTGACCAGGTCATGTTCGCTCGATCGACGCAGATCAGGCAGCAGGCCCGCGCCAATGAAGTAAGCCAGATCAGAAGCGCCCGCGCCCAGCGAAGGGGTCTGCCAGTCGACCACAGTCACACCGCGCGCGCCGCCGAACAGCATATTGTCCAGGCGATAGTCGCGGTGAATGATGGTGGCAGGACCGCGATATCCGAGTGTCCAGTTCTTGAAGTTGCGCTGCAGTTTTTCACCCACGACGATGTGTTCGCCTGCAAGCCGCGAGCGGTATCGATCGACGAAGGCGGGAAACAACTGGCCGAAGAAGGCTGACCCGATCTCCGCGGCCTCCTCAGGATCGCCAGCCTGTAGCCACAGCAGGTCCGCAAGCGATGGGTCTGCCCATCGGGGGGCGTGCAGCTTGACCAGTTCTGTTGCTGCCAGGGTTGCTTGGTCAACGCTGCACCCGCGGATCTGATCGCCCTGTTCCGCTGGTGCGAGGTCTTCCATCATCAGGCAGAACTCATGGGTCTCCTCGTCGATATCGGTGAAGAGCAGATCTGGCGTGCTGATCGCTACCGTCGGCCGCAGTTGCTGATAAAAACGGACTTCTTTCAGATAGGTATTCTGCGCAATGCCCGTTGCGCGGCTTGTTGGGTCGTCTGATGCGAACTTTCCAACAATCGTCGACGGACCGTGGCCGCTTGCGTAAGTCAGCGCAAAACGAACGCACTGACCGACCTGGCCGGTTCCAACTCTGGCTTGGGTGAAACTCTCAACGCAGCCG
>JAQBYL010000174.1 GCA_027622495.1 Pseudomonadota bacterium | reverse complement strand
TGATCATCGGCTCTATACCGGTCCTGCTCGGGATATTTGCGAGCGTGCTGATGCCGGACCTCGCAGACAAAGAAACCGTGATACCGACACTCGCCATGACGTACCTGCAGCCAGTGTTGATGTCGATCTTCGTCGGTGCCCTGCTGGCCGCGATCATGAGCAGTGCAGACAGTGCGCTCCTGGCTGTGGCAAGCGTTGTGAGCATCAATGTATTGCCAAAAATATGGCCGTCGACAGGTAACAGGCGGCTTCTTACCGCGCGCCTGACCATTCCCATTGCAGGGATCGTCGCCGCGGTTATCGCCCTCAAAACACAGGCGATCTACGAGGTCATTCTCGCGGTAAACACGGTTTTTCTTGCTGCGATCGTGGTGCCGTTCATGGCGGGAATCTGGTGGAGAAAAGCCAACCGTACCGGTGGCCTGTCGGCAATGGGCACAGGGTTGCTGATCTGGGGAGCCTCGTCGTGGTTCGTTCCCGAGTGGCCCGGCGACCTGCTTGGCATGTTTGCATCTGCCATCGCCCTGCTCGTTGTCACACCCATGAGCCAGCAGACTGATCCGCCGCAGCCACTGATGTCGTCGGATGGCCAACCGGTCAAACTCGACAATCGACTGGGTGTATTGCGCAATACACCCAGCTGAGCCGCGACAGATCTCTGCGCAGCTATGCTGCGTTACCGGCCTTTTTCTTTTTTGCCATTGCGTCAAGAAAACCGATGAGGGACAGAGTTTCAGCCGGATCCATGCGTCCGACCGGCGAATTGCTGTAAGTCGAGGTCATGACACGATTCCCGCGCAGAATAAATTCTGACGGCTGTATGTGATCACGACGTTCTTCCCACCAGGCGCCAATCGCATCGCCATCGGCACGGGTCATGCCGTAGGCCACTGGAAAGCTCAAGGGTTCTGCCACTTCCAGCGTCTTCTCTTCGCTGTCTACGCTACCCGCGATGATGCTCACATCCAGGGCTTTGTAGGCATCGAGTCGTTCTTCATAGCCGGCTAACAGTCGGCGACAGAAGGGTCACCAATGGCCTCTGTAGAACAACACGACGGTATAGGTGGATTTGAGATCGGCAGGCAGCGATAGCGTGCCACCACCGGCGATATTCAATGTGAGGGCTGGGAAGTCAGCACCACTGGATAGTTTGTCTGCCAAGGTTGTGCTCCTTTTTACTTGTTGCTCAACTATTAGAACTCATATCGAGATGTAATGCTGCCTCACTGCTTTTCTCACCAGGGGTCTCACCGAATCAGACCTCAAGCCCAAGCAATACCGCAGCATTCCCCCCCATCCATTTTGGCAGCACGTGCTCACGGATGGGCAGCCCCTGAAATTCCTGGACTACCTGGGCTGGTGTGAGCCCGAGAGTCACCCAGGAACTGGCGAACAACATCCGATCCTGCAGCAGCGTATTGCCGAACTGCAGCATCATCTCCCAGCCGCTACCCGGGTTAGCGATGTACTTCGGGCGATGGGCCGCGAGATCAATGTAAAGATTCTGGTGTCGCCGTGCTGCACCCACCAGTTCAGGCACCCATGGCCAGCCGCCGAGACCGGCGATCACCTTAAGCGTTGGAAAGTCCACGCAGACCCGGTCCAGGTACAGTGGTCGGCCCAGCTCCATGGGCCGGTCCGAGGCATAACTCATGGTGCAGTAAACGCGCGCAGGTATACCGAGCTCCACGCACTTGGCATACAGAGGATAGTACTTCGGGTCATTGGCGTAGCGTTTCTCGCGGAAGCAGGAAATCTCGAGGCCTTTTAAACCGCGTTCCTTTACCAATGTCTCAAGCCAGTGCACGCCCTCCATGCCTTCGTCTGCGTTAACGCGCGCCCAGGGAATGAAACGATCCGGATACCGATCCGCAAGATCCAGCGTGTGTTCAGCCGACGCATGCCTACCGGTGCCGATGCAGGCGATGTCGATGCCCGCATTATCCAGCATGCTCAGAAACGCCGCTTCCGTCGGGGCAGTGTGCACCGCTCTTGCAGCGATTTCGCGGCGCAGCGCCATCGGCGTCATTTTCTTTTTTCGATCCTCGAACTCCTCGAGGCTCATGCCCGCATCCTGCGCCCACTGATGCCCGAAGATGTTGATGTAGTTGGCCATGCCAGGGTCTTCGGTTGCGAGATAGTGCTCCAGATCAGCCTCGCAGACCTCTCGGGTAGGAATGTCGCATTCGATGTCGATGATCATGTGTCGGCCTCCCGGATCACACCCGAAGCCAACAGACGATCAAAGCGCTCTGATGACATATCGGGCAAGCCTGTGAGAAGTTCGCGGGTGTGTGCACCAAGCGCAGGTGGCGGACCTGACGGGGCCGATCTGCCGCCTGAGAAGTGAAACGGTGTATTGATCACCGCTGTAGGTCCCTCACCGGGCAGGTCAACGTCTATCAGCATCTGTCTCTCATTCACCACGCGGCTGCTGACCACATCCTGTGAACTGTTTACCTTGCCAAACGGGATGTCGTTAGCCGCAAACAGGGTACTCACCTCGGAAACCGTCTTGGTGGCGGCCCACGCTCTGGCGACTTCCACGAACACCCCCATGTTGTCACGTTGCAATTGTGGTGTGCTGAAGCGCGGATCAGTCAGCAGGTCCTCACGGCCGATCGCGTGCATTGTCTTGTTGAAACTGAGGCCAATAGAGGCGGCCAAAAAACCATCTTTGAGCTTTAAAGGCGGTCGGTAGATGGGTCCCGGCGCATCCTCCTTTCCACCGCTGAAGATGAAGCGCTGCAGTGTAGAATCGTTAGACGCAACCATGGCATCCAGCATCGACAGATCGATGTACTGGCCAGCGCCAGTCTGTTCGCGGTGGTACAGCGCTGCCAGGATGGCGATGGCGGCATTCAACGATGTGCAGGTGTCGGCGATGGCCGCAGGGTAACCGTGCGGCGCCTGTGTTTCATTTCCGTACATATTCTGTGAAGCATAGTCGAGCCCTGCCAGAGCCTGGATGATGTCAGTGTAGGCAGGCCGTCCCGCATCTTCTCCCTGCTGACCGAAACCCGAGATCGAACAGTAAATAATGCCGGGGTTGGCCTGGCTGATCGTCGCATAACCAACGCCGATTTCGCTCGCAAGCCCTGCACGAAAGTTCTCCAGAAAAACGTCACTCTGCGCTGCCAGTTCACACACCAGCGCAATGCCATCGGCCTCACGCAGATCGATACACACACTTTTCTTGCCTGCGTTGTATTGGGCGAACAGGGACGAGAAACCACCGCGCGAGGGTGTGGCCTTCCGGGTCGGTTCCCCTGAGGGGGTTTCGACCTTGATTACCTCGGCGCCAAGATCACCGAGCATGCGCGAACAGAACGGACCTGAAATAACGCGACTCAGATCCAGAACCCGAACGCCCTGAAGCATTGGCATGAACAAATCCCCCTTTTACTATTCGCAGACTATATCGCCTGCGTGGTTGGGCGGGTAAAAAAAGCTGAGCCTCGCAAGCCAGACCCGGTCGCATTAACCAGGCAAATGCAGTTTACTTGGACGGAACCTGAGCTTGAGGGAGATCGTAATGGTCGGATCATTTCGCAAAGAAGCCGCTGCCTGGCTGGACGATATATGTCCTGCAAGTCTGCGTGGCACGGGGGATGCAGTGAGCGGGGGTGGTCGCAAGATCGCGATCGATGATCCCGACAAAAATCGCTACTTTGAGGCCATGTATGAACGGGGCTGGACAGTCCCCAACTGGCCAACTGAATACGGTGGGGCGGGGTTGAGTGCCGGTGAACATCAGGCACTCCGCCAGGCAATGAACGATGTAGGTGCACCGGTTCCGCTCGTCGGGATGGGGACCATGATGATTGGTCCCACCTTGCTGGAGCATGGCTCAGCGGAACAGAAAGCCCGCCACCTGCCAAAGATCGCCAACGGCGAAATCCGCTGGTGCCAGGGTTACTCAGAGCCCGGTGCCGGTTCTGATCTGGCAAGCCTTAAGACCCGCGCGGAAGATGCGGGCGATCACTTTCTGATCAACGGATCAAAAATCTGGACCTCGGGCGCTCAGTTCGCAGACTGGATCTTTTGCCTGGTGCGCACCGACTTTAATGCCCCTAAGCATGAGGGCATCAGCTTTGTGCTCTTTTCCATGGACCAGCCGGGTGTAACAGTGCGGCCGATCCGGCTGATCAACGGGGTGTCGCCCTTCTGCGAGTGCTTTTTTGATGACGCCCAGGCAAGCAAAGAGGATCTGATCGGCAAGCTCAATCGTGGCTGGACCATCGCCAAACGATTGCTGCAGCACGAACGCTCATCGATATCAGGTGCTGCACCCCAGACCCGACCCGTTAGCGATGTTGCGCGAAAATACGCCGGCTGGGCGGAAGGCAGAATTGCAGACCCGGCGATCCGCAGCCAGGTGATTGAGCACGATCTGGATGAACACGCGTACACGCTCACACAAAAACGCGCCCGGCAGGAAAATGCCGACGGGGCAACGCAGACCTATGCAACGTCCATATTCAAACTCTATCGCAGTGAACTCACCAAACGACGGACTGAACTGGTGGTTTCCATGATGGGAACCCAAGGTGTCGGTTCTGGTGGTGAAACATTTTCTGCAGACGAACTGTCCGAGACCCAGGTCTGGCTGGGACGTAAGGCCGGTACCATCGCCGGCGGGTCCTCCGAGGTGCAACGGAATATCATCGCCAAGCGTGTGCTTGGCCTGCCCGACTAACGCAAGACAAATTCAGGAGAAACACATGACGACAGCCTTCGCCTACAAAGAGCACGACGGCATCCTGAGCGGACCGATGCGCAACCCGCGGAACAGCGCAAAACACCTGGGTGCAGGCAGCATCCATGACGATGCTACCGCGCAGAAGCTTGGGTTTCGCGGGGGCACGGTTGCCGGATCGCTGCACATGGAACAGTTTCCACCACTGCTGGTCGAGGTCTTTGGCGACGACTGGTTAAGGACTGGTGGTCTGTCTTTGTACTTCAAGTACGCCACCACAGACAATGAGCCGGTGCAGGCCTTTGCCCGTCGTGTGCAGGGTGACGCCAGGTGCACCGAAGTGTGGATGGATGATGCGAAGGGCAACAGAGTCGCAGACGGTACTGCCAATTTTCGCAGCCCGGACCAGGACTCGACACTGCGCAAACGCATTGCTGCGATGCCCGAGCCACAGGACATCCGCATCCTGGCCAATATTTTGGCCGGAGACATCGGCGAACGTCTGCCAACACGAATCACTATGGAGGCTCTGAACTCGCGCCTGGCCGTGGTCACCGAACCATTGCCTGCCTACACCGACGCAGGAGTCTATGGCGAACAGATCGCCACACCCGCGCTGCAGGTGCAGGTGTTGCGTCCTGCCGAGAGCAGCATCCTGCCGCGCAATTCAGATTTTGGTGTGGGACTCTTTGGCGCGATCGAACTGCAACTTCATGCCGGACCGGTATTTGTTGAGCATGACTACGAAACCCAGGCAAAAATACTGGCAATCGGTGAGACGCCAAAAACCGAATACCTGTATTACGAAGCAAACCTGTTCGAGCCGGGGGCAGACGACCAGGTACTGCGCATGATCATGATGCTTCGTTTCATGAAGGCCTCATCTTCGCTGTGGAGTTGAGGATCTGACGAGACTCGATCGGCGCGCTGGTTAAGGCACGTCGTCGATGTCTCCTTCGGGACCTTCATGATGAGGATGCACCGGGTGGGGGGCCTGCACGGGCTCACCATCCACAGGTACCATGCGTGCCAGAAACTCGATCACCGACGTGGCGAAGATGTCATTGCGATCACCGGCAACCATATGCCCCGCGTCGGTGACATTCACGTATTCACTGTGCGGGCACATTTTAAGAAACGATTCCGCACCCTCCTCACTCAACACATCTGACAGACCGCCACGCACCAGCAGGGTCGGCAGCTTCAGCTGATTTGCACAGGCTTCCAGCCGCGCCTGCCGCTTGTCGATGTCACGGTGGCCGGTTCGAAACTGTGGGTCCCAGTGCCAGTGGAAACGCCCATCGTCACCCAGACGCACATTCTTGCCGAGACCGCTCAGATCGCTTGGGCGCTTGCGGTGCGGTTGATAGCTCGCGATCGCGTCGGCAACTTCCTCGAGACTTTCAAAACCATCGGGCTTCTGACTCATGAACGCCTGTATTTTGTCGGTCCCTTCTTTTTCTATGCGGGGTGCGATGTCGACGAGCACAAGTGCGGTTGCATCGATGTGATCCTCACCCACCGCCACCAGACTGACACCGCCCCCCATTGATGCACCTACCAGTACCGGTCGGCGTCCACCGAGTTGATCAATCACCGCAACCAGATCAGCCACCATCACATCCTGACCGTACACACCATCTTTCGCCCAGGCCGAATCACCGTGCCCGCGGGCATCCAGGGCGATCGCGTGATACCCGGCGGCACCCAGCACCTCACCGGCGCCTTTCCAGGCATGCCGGGTTTGACCGCCACCGTGTTGCAGCAATACAAGGGGTCCATCAGGAGTACCCCACTCGTCGGCGGCAAGTGAGGTTCCACCAACCCCTTCGAAATATCGTGACGGCACGGGTGTACCAGGCAAACGTCTGCCTGCGCTCATAGGGGTGCTCCTTTAATCAACAGGGCAATCGTAGCATTGTCGAAAGCGCCTGGTGTGGTATCAATCAGCCTGGGTGCCTACAATCATTGGCAGACTAAAATTTGATGCCCGGCATTTGCGCCGGCCAATTTATCAAAAAAAAGGAGGCTTCAGAGCGTGAAACTGACAAAGGCACAGGCGCAAGGCCCGACCAGGGATCTTCTGACATCCACCATCGGCGCCCATCTGGATAGGGTGGCTGCACGGGATCCCGATCATCCAGCACTGGTTATGCCGCATCAGAACATCCGATGGAGCTATGGCGAGCTGGTGACCCAGGTGAACCGGCTGGCGACTGGTCTGCTCAGTCTGGGCATTAAACCTGGTGATCGGGTCGGTATCTGGTCGCCTAACCGTTTTGAATGGGTGCTCACCCAGTTTGCTACCGCCAGAATCGGTGCGGTGATGGTGTGCGTTAACCCGGCCTATCGTTTGTATGAGCTTGAGTACGCGCTGAACAAGGTGAGCTGCAAAGCAATCATCGCAGCAGAAAGTTTCAAGACCAGTTACTACGTGAAAATGCTGCAGGAGCTGGCACCAGAACTCAACGAATGCAAACCTGGGCAACTCAAATCGACAAAACTGCCTCACCTCACGACGGTGATCGCAATGGGTGACACACACACGCCCGGGATGTTTAATTTCGACGATGTCTGTTCCATGGGGACCGACGACCACTATGCTCAGATGGAGCAGATCCAGCGTGATCTGGACCCATCGAGCCCCATCAACATCCAGTTCACAAGCGGGACCACAGGCAATCCCAAAGGGGCAACGCTGACCCACTGAAGACGAGATCAGGCAGTACTGCAGTGGTCAGATCACTCACTTCAAAATACCCAAATACATCAAACTGGTAGACGAATTCCCCATGACAGTCACCGGCAAGATGCAGAAGTTCGTGATGCGCGATGCATACGCATCAGAACTCAAGCTGTAGCGAGGTCGCCGTGCCCGAAACCAAACGCCAACTGTGGAACGATCGCTATTCCGGTCGTGAGCTGATCTGGTCTGCGGGTCCCAACCTGACCTTCTCGGAACAGGTTGCAGATCTGCAACCGGGCAGAGCACTCGATGTTGCCTGCGGTGAAGGCCGTAACGCGATCTGGCTGGCAGAAAAGGGCTGGGACGTTACCGCCATCGACTTCTCTGATGTTGGCATCGACAAAGCCCGCCAGATTGCCGAGAGGCGGGGTGTCAGTGTGAACTGGATTGTCGGCGATGTGTCGACACATGCCTTACCCGCGGCGCAGTTCGATCTGGTGGCCGTTCTTTATCTGCATACATCGCTAAAGGAGCGGGAAATGTGGCTTGCCAATGTTCTCGCAAGCGTCGCGCCAGGGGGCCGTTTTCTGTACATCGGCCACGATCAGAGCAATATCGAACACGGTGTTGGCGGGCCAAAAGATCCAGATCTGCTCCCCACTCTGAAAGAGTTCAGCAACGCGCTCGGCGGGTTTGAGATCGAGAAAGCAGAAGTCATCGAACGCCCCATCATCAATGACCCGGGGCACAGCCACACGCTGACCGGAATCGCCCTGGACACACTGGTTCGAGCCAGGCGCAAGCAGGGCTGAGGTCGCCAGTGACGGCTCCCCCGGCAAAGCCGGGGGCTTCCGAAGAATGTGAGCCGCTCAAAGCGGCGTAACGTA
>JAQBYL010000173.1 GCA_027622495.1 Pseudomonadota bacterium | reverse complement strand
GGTTACCTGCAACATCTGCATCCCACGGTTCATATCCTGCATCGCCGTGCCACATGGCCACCCGATTGCCATCAGAGGCTTTAACAACCCGGGTCGAATAGACTTTGGGGGTGTTGTTGCGAAAGTGCTCGAGGATCTGGTCCACCGGTTCATAGCGTGAAAGGTGATACAGGGTTACCCAGGTTGGCGGCACGATGTCGATCTCGCCGGCCGCATGCTGACGCAGTGCATCGGCCGGGCGTACCCAGGCGTGTTCTTTGATCTCGCCGTCATCGATGTTCACATCGTGATCGTCACCGGCGTCGGCAGCAAAAAACCAGGTGGCGAACCGTTTCTGTGGCCCCGGGGGTGGCGTCCAGTGAGCGAACCACACGAAGTCTTCCGGGGTTAATGAAAGATCAGCTTCTTCGGCACTTTCCCGCGCTGCGGCATTGCGCGCCGTGGCTTCGTCCCCTTCATCATGCAGATCCTCATCATCGATACGACCGCCCGGAAAAACCCACATTCCACCAAAGGTGATCTTGGAATTTTTTCGCAGCATCAGCACCTCAACCCCTGAGTCACCATCCCGCAACAGCACCACCGTGGCTGCGGGAATCGGCGCTGCAACGCCTTCGTCCGCCTCGCTACGGGCATCGATCTTGCCGTACATGTCGTTGCGATGGCTGTCTTTCTGCTCACCCATGGTGATCTCCGATTACCCGATGGTCGGTGAAAGTCATCAAAAATACCGGGCAGCCAGATCACTGACAACCGTTATTGGATCAATGGTGACACCCGCCTTGTGAAAATACCCGGCCAGATTGGCTACATCCCGGTGCAGCAACTCAAAGGCGTTCGAACGCCCCGGGTACTCAACTGCCTGCGGCAGATCGATCATGCGGGGCCGCTCATGCCACCAGAGAACCGTTTAACGCCTCCCATTCCCGCCGTAGCCACATCTCATGGGTCATTGTTTTACCCGTCCGGGTGCCCTGACGGATCGCCTTTGCCGCGCGCCGGTCGCGAATTCTGCTGGTCTCGATGTAGTATTTTGTGTTGCTGAACGCTCTGAATTTACGCGCCCGGTACACCTTCGCGGCCAGATGCCCGTTGTTGTGGGTGCGGCACAGGTAAACGGTTGCCTCTTTGCCGTCGTTCACCGGGCCCAGAACTTCAGCTACCTCATCGAATGCACTGCAGATTGAGTGGGCTTCGAACTTTCTCAATTCCCCCCGGGTAAACAGGGGATCCACCATATTGATACGCTCATCGTCGTCAAAACGCATACAGATTTCCTTAACGCGAAAGAAAAAGTCTGCGGTGAACTGATTGTTCGTATCACAGCACCCACGCGCATGCACGTGGGGCGCACGTGAGGCATCTGTTGGTGCTGCTGCCATCACGGGCAGGCAGGTAGATCAGCCAGCCACCACTACCTGGTGAGAGAGATTTTGATAGGCTGTCATGAGAACCTCCTTCGTAGTGACAAAACGAAACTTTTGTGTTCCGTTCTGCGTGGCACTGAACGAAACAGACTAGACACCGCAAAACCGAAAGGCAAACGCTAAATTTCCCGTCACTATCAGCGTGCGTCAGGCAACCATTTGCTCGCTGATGCAGTCAGAAGGGTATCGTGCGCTGACAACCCCGAGATCAACGATGCCAAGAATTGATTCGATCCTGCTGTGTGCCCTCATCTGTCTGCCTTCATGCGGCTGGTCCTGGCAGCAATATGGCGGCGAAGGCGGCCGTCAGTACGTGGATCTGGATCAGATCAACGCTCAAAACCTCGACGATCTGGAAGTTGCCTGGACGTTTCGAACCGGGGATCTCAATGCCGGGTTCAAGAACAAAGACCACAGCTTTCAAGCGAACCCGATCATCTGGAAACATCTGCTGTTCATCAGCACCAGTTCCAACGAGGTCAAGGCGCTCAACTCGGCCACCGGTGAGCTGGTCTGGTCGTTCGATGCACAGTTGCCGAAAGACATCGGTTATTCAGAGAGTGCATCACGCGGTGTGAGTCTGTGGGAGGGCGAAAGTCACGTCTGTCCCGCCCGTGTGTATCTGGGCACGCTGGTCGGTGAAATCATTGCGCTGGATGCATTAACCGGCCAACCCTGTGCGGACTTCGGCACCAACGGTCGGGTGGATCTGAGTATCGGAGTGGGGTCAGTTTCAACCGGCGATTACTCGGTCACCTCGCCTCCGGCGGTCCTTGCGGATCGGATCATTGTTGGCTCTGCCATCGGTGACAACCGGGCCGTTGATCTGGAGCGCGGTATTGTGCGCGCCCTGGATGCCAAAACCGGCCAGGTGTTGTGGATCTGGGATCCGATTCCCCGCGATCCATCTGATCCGGCGTTCGAAAGCTGGCAACCCAGGAGTACCGAAATTACCGGCGCTGCCAATGCCTGGGCACCGCTTACAGCAGATGTCGAACGCGGCCTGGTCTATGTGCCGACCTCGTCGCCAAGCCCGGACTTCTATGGCGGTGAGCGCCTCGGCGACAACCACTATGCAAATTCACTGGTGGCCCTGGACGTGGCAACCGGCGAAGTGCGCTGGCACCAGCAGACCGTGCACCACGACATATGGGACTACGATATTCCCTCGCAACCCACCCTGATGACACTTGATGTCAACGGCACAGCCACACCCGCAGTAGTGATCGTGACCAAGACCGGCATGCTGTTCGGCTTTCATCGCGACAGCGGTGCGCCGCTGCTCGGTTTTGAAGAACGAATGGTCCCAGCCACGGATGTACCAGGCGAACGGGTCTCGCCCACCCAGCCTTTTTCCGCGATCCCGCCCCTGTCTGACCAGCGTGCACTCACAGAAGATGACGCGTTCGGCATCGCCATCTTCGACAAGCTGGGCTGTAAGAAAGTCCTGGCCAGCTACCGCTCAGAGGGCATCTTCACCCCACCTTCGCTCAAGGGCACCCTGCAGAGTCCCAGCTACGCGGGCGGGTCGAACTGGGGAGGTGTTGCGGTCGATGAAGAACGTCAGATCGCAGTTGCAAACGTCAACCAGATCCCCGCGCAGATCCGTTTGATTCCCCGCGATCAGATCCAGGCAGAAGTTGACGCCGGCAACCTCGATGACTGGCAGGTGTCCCGCATGACGGGCACCCCTTACTTCATGGCGAGGCGGATCTTTCTTTCCGCCCTGGGTCTGCCGTGTATTGCGCCACCGTGGGGCAAGCTGGTGGCCGTGGACCTTAAAGCCCGCCAGATTCTGTGGGACGTGCCGCTCGGATCAATTGCCGATATCGCCCCTGCCATCGTCCCCAACTTTGAATGGGGGGTGCCTGGCATGGGTGGTCCGCTGCTCACCAGGAGCGGCCTGGTTGTGATCGGTGCCGCGGCAGAAAAAAAGCTGCGCATCTTCGACGCCATGACTGGAGATCTGCTGTGGGACACCCGTCTGCCCTCCGCACCAATGGCAACGCCCATGAGCTATGCCGTAGATGGTCAACAATACATCGTCGTTGCGGCAGGCGGCCACGGGCAACTTGGGATCGGCCCCGATGATTACGTGATCGCCTATCGCTTAAAACGCTGAGTGAACCAGTCCATAGGGGATATCCGAAAATCCTGCAGGTGGGCAAGCGTGGCGCCGGCACCTGAAAATTGGCATCATCAAACCAGTTCAAGGACTTGTTGCGGGATTATTTGTGCTGAATGAACTGCTGTTAAGTTTCGCCGAATGGCTGGACACCCACGCCTGGAGCACCAACCTTCATGAGTCGTACTACATGTACAACTGGGTTGAAGGCACACACGTGCTCACCCTCATGGTGTTTCTGGGCATGCTCGCGGTGATTGATCTACGCATGTTGGGCCTGGCTTTCAAAGACGTCCCGGCCAGCACCATCGCTCATCGTCTGGACACTCCCATGATGATCGGTTTTGTCGTGATGGTCGTCACCGGTTTTCTGCTGTTCTATGCAATACCGGTTCGATCCACAAACAGCATCTGGTTTCGCATCAAAGTTGTGTTGCTGATCGCTGCGGGTATCAACGCTCTTCTGTTTCGCAACAAGATGAAAGGCGCGGTGAACAGCTGGGATACCGATCCACTTCCGCCAAAAAGAATCCGTGTGGGGGCCGGCTTGTCACTAACCCTGTGGGCCGGGGTGGTCGCAACCGGCCGGATCATTGCCTACGACTGGTATGACTGCCATCAACAGATGTCGTCGTTCATGTACTGGGCAGCTGGATGTGTCAACGAGCTTGCGGCGCTCGAACAGGCGGGGGGCTGATCATGGACACACTGCCTTTTTTCGAATGGCTCGATACGTCGATCCTTGCGGACATCTCCAAAGCTTACGGTGGAACATTCGCCATCGTGCAGGTTTTTCACCTGCTCTCCATGGTGGTCCTCGGCGGCATGATCCTCACCAGTGACTTGCGGCTTTTAGGTGTGGTGATGCGTGACGTGCCGGTTGATACCGTGCTCGATAATACCCAACCCTGGATTAACCGGTCGCTGGTGGTGATCATTCTTACCGGCATCTTCATGAGTTCAGCCGTGGCCATCAAACTCAACTACAACGAATTTTTCTGGGCCAAAATGGCGAGCCTCGCGTTCGGCATCTTCTTTCTTTACGCGATCAAGCGACCGCTCCTGCGTGGCGATCTGAGCGAGCTGAACGCCTGGACACCAAAGGTTCTCGCCATTGCTTCTCTGACGGTGTGGTTTACCGTCGCTGCCTCCGGTCGCTGGATCGGATTTTCGTAAAGGATCCCACATGAATCGCAAACTGCTTGAAAAACTGGCGTTAGGTATTTGTGTCGGCGTTTTTGTCATCGCGGCCTGGTTCTGGATCGGTCAGATCATCGACGTGAACGAGATGCTCGACATGGCCCGCGGCTGATCCGCCGACGCCCAAACTTGTCCATCACACCGATCCCCGGCACACTTGCGGCGGGAAGCTGGGGATTTAATGAGTAACACACAAACCGGCGGTGCATTCAGCCCCGCCTACCGTGCCTACGCGCTCGGCCTTCTGGTCGTGGTCTACGTCTTCAATTTCATCGACCGCTCGATCCTCGGGATTCTGGTTGAACCCATCCGCGCAGACCTCGGCGTCTCCGACACCCTGATGGGTTTTCTCGGTGGGTTCGCTTTCGCTCTTTTCTATACCGTGCTTGGTATACCCATCGCGCGAGCGGCAGACAAGGGCTCGCGTCTGAACGTCTTGACCATCTGTCTGGCGCTGTGGAGTGCAGCGACAGCGGTGTGTGGCCTGGCTGCCAACTTCGTTCAGCTGCTGTTCGCCCGGATTGCTGTTGCAGTGGGTGAAGCGGGTGGCAGTCCACCATCGCACTCAATGATATCCGACATGTTTCCGCCGGAAAATCGTGCCACTGCACTGGCCATCTACGCGCTGGGTATTCCCATTGGCACCATGATCGGCAATCTCGGTGGCGGCTGGATCAACGACGCATTCGACTGGCGTACCGCCTTCATGGTGGTGGGTCTGCCGGGGGTTGCGCTGGCTATCCTGGTCCGATTGACGCTGCGTGAGCCTCCGCGCGGTGTCTCGGAGGGCATCCAGATGGCCACCGGTGAAGCACCGGCCGTGGCTGAAGTGTTCAAATATCTGTGGTCCTTAAAAAGCTTCAAACTCATGGCGCTTGGTGGCGGGTTCCACGCCTTCGTCGGCTACGGTGTTGGCTACTGGATCCCGGCCATGTTCAACCGCAGCCATGGTTTAAGTTCCACAGAAATGGGAACCGCACTGTTTTACCTGGGTTTTGCCTCCATCGCAGGAACCTTTCTGGGTGGCTACATGGGTGACCGGCTGGCCCGGCGCGACAAACGCTGGTACCTGTGGCTGCCTGGCATCACCACGCTGATATCGCTTCCGTTCAGTGCCTTTGTGTACCTGCATGGCTCCCCCACGGTTGCGCTGATCGTGCTCGCCGTTCCTTACGTGCTGGGCGCCTATTACCTGGCACCGACCTTCTCCATGACCCAGAGCATGGTGGGTCTGCGGATGCGATCGCTGGCTGCCGCCATTTTGCTCTTCATCCTCAACATCATCGGCATGGGGCTCGGTCCACAGTTCACCGGCATACTTTCTGACGTGCTCGCGGCCACCACTGACCTCGGGGTCGACTCGTTGCGCTGGGCGCTGGTGGCCAGCCTGGTCTTCAACCTGGCATCCGCCGTGCTCTACCTGATGGCTGCAAGAACCCTGCGTGGCGATCTGGAAAGAGCGGCTGCCATGCAATGACAGATTCTGCCGCCAAGCCGACCTTGCCATTAGCCGGTCTCAAAGTTCTGGAGCTCGCCAATATTCTGGCTGGACCGTTGATCGGCCAGTTCTGCGCGGAACTCGGCGCCGACGTGATCAAAGTTGAACAACCCGGCAGCGGGGATCCAACTCGCGGCTGGTATTTGAGTTCAGAAGATCGCAGCGACGATGTATCCGGCTATTTTTCCTGCGCCAACTGGGGCAAACGATCGATCGCGATCGACATCGCTTCCCCCGAGGGTCAGGCGCTGGTTCAACAACTTGTCAAACGCAGCGACATTGTCATCATCGGTTACAAACCAGGCGACGACGCCAAGTTCGGTCTCGCCTGGGAGGACCTTAGCGCTTTGAATTCAGGCCTGATCTATCTGCAGATCAGCGCCTACGGTGCGCAAGACAATCGACCGGGTTTTGACGCGATCATTCAGGCAGAGAGTGGTTTTACACTGATCAACGGCGAACCCGATAGCGGGGGTGTGAAAATGCCAGTGGCGCTGGTGGACCTGCTGGCCGCACATCAGTTGAAAGAGGGGCTGTTGCTTGCGTTGCTCGAACGGAATCGAACCGGGCAAGGTGCGTATGTTGCAACCTCGCTCATGGCCAGTGCCAGCGCATCGCTGGCAAATCAGGCGAGCAACTACCTTTATGCCGGTGCGATTCCCCGTGCCATGGGTTCGCAGCACCCGAACATTGTGCCCTATGGCAACATCCTCACCTGTGCTGATCAACGGCAGCTGGTTATCGCTGTGGGTACCGAACGCCAGTGGCAGGGCTTTGCCGCTGCCCTCAACCGGACCGAGTGGTGCGCGGATCCGCGTTTTACTTCAAATGCCGCGCGTGTGCAGAACCGTGCCGCGCTGGTAGCTCTGATCGTTGCACTCACAAAGCAGATGAATTCAGCAGATCTGGCAGAATCGCTCGCCCGGGCCAAGGTCCCGTTTGGGTTCGTGAATGATATGGCCCAGGTCTTTGCCGAGCCGGCAGCTAAAGATCAGTTACTTGCATCGGGGCGGGGCGTTCGCACCATTGCCCTGAGCGGATCCCTGAACACCAGAGGCGATCTCACCCCACCACCGCACCTGGACGAACACCGATCAGAGATCCTGGCAGAGCTTGAATCTCCCGGCTGAGGCACGCGGTTTGCAAACGCCTCACGGCAGCGCTGATAATTGCACTCAATCACTTTGAACCGGATGCTTCGAGGCGACTGCCTCGAAACCCCGAAAACAGACTTCAACCTCAGGAGACGCTTGTGGCCATGACCCCCTCTTCCACCCCGGAACTGCTCGTTGAGCAGAAAGACCGTATCGCGATCATCACGCTCAACCGACCCGAGCGCCTCAATGCCATCAGCCGCGACATGCTCAACGAACTGTCGGCCAAGATGGTCGAAGCGAATCGCGATCCGGAAATCCGCTGTATCGTGCTGACTGGTGCGGGACGCGGCTTCTGCTCCGGTCTGGATCTGATCGACGTCGGCAGCGGCGGCATCGGTTCGCGCAAACAGGGGGAGGGCGACAACCGACCCCCACGCCAGCTCTTCGATCTGCGCGACGCACCCATCAACGTCATGTGGAACATCGACACACCCATCGTGTGCGCTGTTAATGGCGCCGCTGCCGGCTACGGCATGGACATCACGCTCTTGTGCGACATTCGCATCATGGCCGAATCAGCCAAAATGGCCGCGGTTACCGCCAAACGCAACGTAGTCCCGGAAAGCGGCGGCACCTGGCTGCTGCCGCGTCTGATCGGCTGGGCGAAAGCCTCGGAGTTGTACTACCGCGGACGCACCATCGACGCACAGGAAAGCCTGGACATCGGTCTGGTCAACGCGGTCGTTCCCAATGACAAGCTGATGGAAACAGCCATGGAGTGGGCTCAGGACATCGCGGACAACGCGCCCATGGCGGTGCAGACCACCAAACGCATGATGCGCATGGGCCTTGAAGAATCCTACGACACCGCCGTTGACCATCTGATGGTTCACCTGGGCGGTCTGTTTGCCAGCGAAGACTTCAAGGAAGGTGTTCAGGCGTTCCTGGAAAAGCGCAAGCCGGAATTCACCGGCCGCTAGAATAGTGGCTCG
>JAQBYL010000172.1 GCA_027622495.1 Pseudomonadota bacterium | reverse complement strand
GACTATGTACCAGGTTATCAGGAGGGCGTTGATGAGGATGCCGGGGAGGGGGGTGGCGGTTCGGCGGTAGGTGAAGGTGGTTAGGATGGAGATGATCAGGAGGAGGGGGACGAACTGGATCATTACTATGGTGTTCAGGGGTTCTGTGGGGGTCAGGAGGGTGCCGGTGGTGAATAGGGTTGTGTATTGTGCCAGGAGGAAGATCAGGAAGCCGCCGGCCATGATGAAGGCGTTGGATGTGTAGGCTTTTAATGGGCTGTCGTTTTTTACTGACATGCCGTTGTGCAGGCCGCGCAGGGCCAGGTAAAAGTAGGCGATGAAGGGGATCAGATAGACGAGGGCGGTTTGTGCCTGGTGGCTGCTTAAGGCTTTCAGGCCGACGATCCAGAAACGGAAGTCGACCAGGAACAGAAGGCCCATCAGTTCAACCGCGACATAGGCGATGGCGATAGTGGCCAATGCGATCAGCGCTGATGGTACAAGTTGTCTTTCGCGAGGCGCGGATTGATTGGTTAGTTTTCCGATCAGGTAGATGATTAGACCGTTCAGCAGTGCCCAGAAGGCTACCTGGTTAGTAATGCCCTGCGGCAGCCAGGCAGAAGGTGGCAGCAGGACTGCGGCCCACTGGAAGAACAGATAAAAAGTAGCGACAGGCACAGTGGCCATCACTGCGCCCAGCAGCCACCATCTGCGGTTGCGGCTCGGGTAGGCGGCGGTGTGTGAGTTTGCCAGGCGTGAGAAGTAGGGAAGCTTGAGCAGCAGGTTAAAACTACCGGCCATTAGAACGACCAGGCCGATCAGCGCAAGCAGTGTACCGATTTCTTTGATGAACCAGATCTGATCGTCGTTCGTGAGTGAGCGGCCACCTTTCAGGGTCTGCGCAAACCAGTCCAGTGCATGCCCGATCGCCGCGTGAGAAATGTGATCGCCCGGATGCGTGACGGCAGGTTGCTTAAGCGCGCGGGCTGTGCCGTTTGCGAGTGAGCCATAGATCTGGTTTTCGATGACGGTCTCGGTGGTGCCGAACAGAGCCTGTAGTTTTGCGCTGCTGCCAACCTCCGCGGCGCGCTCAACGCCCCACATCAACCCGGCAAATTCGTCGTAGCGGGAAAACACGACCGACAGGTTGCGCGGCCAGGTGGGTGATCCATCACCGGCGAACGGCGGACCGGTACTGGAGCCCTCAAGCACGATGGAGGTATATGCATCAGGCATTGCAGCGGCTGCAGCGAGTACCGTCCAGCCGCCCATGGAGTGGCCTTCGAGACCGATGTTATCGGTGTCGACCATCTCCAGTGAACGCAGATAGGTCAGACCTGCCGGACCGCCAAAACCGTCAGAAAACGCTGGGGGATCAGAATAGCCGTGACCGGTCTGGTCCAGCGCCAGCACCACATAGCCACGACGTGCAAATTCAATAGCAAAACCAGACTGAGTCTCGCGGGAGTTGATATACCCATGCACCGCAAGAATGCCGGGTGCGCGGGTTTGGGCGGTGGCGCTGGCGGGCACATACAGCAGCGCGCTCAGAGTTTTTCCTTCGCCGCCTGCAAAGCGGACATCGCGCACACTGATGCCGTCGCTTGTCTGGACGAGATGCGCAATCACCGCACCGATCAGAATGATCGCCCATCCAGAGGCAAAACCGAGCCAGGCCCTGTTCATGGTGGTTGTACCGCCACCCTCAAGTGTCGGTTGCATAGTAGACTAGCGGCTCGTGTGTCTCATAGCACACACGCAAGAACGTTTTCACACCGATCAGGAAAGCCCCATGACCCTTTCGCAGTTTGATCGCGAAACCAGCGTTACCCGCATTGATGACAACCACTTCCGCGGTCATCTGAGCCCGGCCTGGAATATTGGTGACAACCCCAATGGCGGTTACCTGGTGTCGAACGTGCTGCGGGCGTTGAGTAACACGTTAGTACATGTAGACCCGGTATCGATCACAACCCACTTTCTTCGACCCGGTGTTGCGGATGCGGATTGTGAGATCTTTGTTGAAACCGTTCGCGCAGGTCGAACGTTGAGCACGGCCAGAGCAACACTTTCACAACAAGGTAAAGCACGCATCGAGGTGCTTGCTGCATTTTCGGATCTCAGTGTCTCTGCTGGGATCGATACGGCTGTAACACTTCCCGCACCGGTGCTGCCTGAACCGGAAATTTGCATACCCCGCAGCGGTGACGCTCAGGGTTTGACTCTGCCGATCACCAGCCGACTCGATATACGCCTTGATCCTGCTTTCGCAACACCCGGCGAGGCTGGCTGCGCCGAAATGGCTGGCTGGGTGAGATATACCGATGGGCGTGAACCGGATGCGCAAAGTCTGCCGCTCTTTGCCGATGCCTTTCCGCCGTCACCGCTGGGTCTGCTCGGTGCGTTCGGTTGGGTGCCGACCCTGGAACTCACAGTGAATGTAGTGCGCCGTCCCGCCCCGGGATGGATACGTGCGCATTTCAAAACCGACGATCTGGCTAACGGAAGAATGATTGAAAGTGGTGCGCTGTGGGATAGCGAAGGCCGCCTGGTAGCGCAGAGTCGCCAGTTAGGTCTGGTGATCGGCGCCCAGACCGGTCCTTAGCTCAAGGGGTCAAAGCGTCGATTACCCTACCATCTGAGAACGTTTTTGGCCGCAGGTCGAGCGCGATAGCGCTCATCCCATGCACGTAAGCCTGGTCGTTCGCCAAACAGATCAGCTTCCACATAGCGAAGAAACTGCAGCGATGCCTGCAATGTGCAATCGGCAATCGACACCCGTTCACCGAGCAGCAGAGGCCGGCCGTCAGAAAGCAGTTTTTCCAGATAATCCAGCGGTGTCTGCAGATTGCCATGCATCCTTTCTGCGAGTTCTGGATTTGGCGGCAGGCCGAGGGGGGAATTCCTGGCGTGGCCATAACTGCCCATGGGTCCGGCAATTCGCAGGTCGACGATCCGTTCCACATCGCGGGCGTTGCCTCTGGTTTCCGGGTCGGGGCCCAGAAGGCTTCCCTGCGGGAAGCGATCTTCGAGGTACTCGATGATTGCCAGAGACTCGATGAGATAGCTGCCGTCATCCCGTTCCAGCACCGGCAAGGTCCCGAACGGATTGCGCGCCAGGTGCTCAGGTTCGCGGTTGCGTCGTTTCACGGTGTTCACAACGATCTGCTCAATGGGCATATCGGTACCGAGTTCTGCGCGCTCGGCGATATAGAGCATGACCTTGGTCGGATTAGGCGCAAGCGGAACCATATACAGCTTCATCAAAGACCCTCCACCAGGTCGACAATATTTTCCAGCAGATCAAATCGCGGTGCGCCGGGCTCGGCGCTGTCCAGGCCGAGTTTCAGTGTGGTTACACCAGCGGCCCGATAGCGGCGCAGACGGTCTTGTACCATATCTGATGTGCCGATCGCCTGAAACTCTGTGACCATGGCATCGGGCACCCGTCGGGCTGCCTCGTCCCGTTTACCCGAAAGCCACAGGGCCTGTATGGCTCGCGCATCTTCCTCAAAACCCGCGCGACAGAATGCATCGTTGTAAAAATTTGTGGTGGCAGATCCCATGCCGCCCATGTTGAAGGCTACCGCCGCTCGGCGCCGATCGATCATCCGTTCGACGTCGTCGCCGACCTCTACACGCACCGATACACATAGATCGAGATCGTCGCGCACCCGCGAAGCGCTGTTCAGACCCGCGTCGATGAACGAAAGATGCGCTTGCGCGTGATCGGGCGAAAACGAAGTTCCTAACCAGCCGTTCGCAACGGCGCCGGTATATTCGAGTGCTTTGGGTCCAAGTGTCGCGAGATAAATGGGGATATTCACGGGGTCATGGGCGATACGGATCGCTTTGCCTTCGCCACCCGGTCGTGGCAACTGGAAGACCTGGCCGTCGTATTTAACTTTTTCACCGGCAAAAATCATGCGGCAGATATCAACGGTCTCCCGCATACGGGTTAGCGGTGAATCGAAAGCAACCCCATGCAGGCCTTCAACCACCTGCGGACCGCTGGCACCCAGGCCCAGCACAAAACGACCACCAGACATGTCGTGCAGAGACAACGCTGTCATGGCTGTCATGGCCGGGACCCTGGCGGTGACCTGCATGATGCCTGTAGCAAGGCGGATGCGGTCAGTCTTGCTGGCCAGATAGGCGAGAATGGTTGCGGCATCACTCCACCAGGCTTCCGCCGAAAAGGCGGTCGCTACCCCCAGGCGTTCTGCATGCTGAACCCAGCTGGTAAGCAGGTTGAGGTTATCAGCCCTTGCCGGGCCGATCTCGATGGCGAGCTTCATTGGGCTTTTTTCTGGCATCGGCGGTCCCTTACGTGGTGAACGGTATGTGCATTACTGGCGATGGAGCGACGAAGTCTTGGGGTCGATGTAAGGTGCCAGAGTAAAACCGCTTTCTAACCTCTGCCGCGATCGGTGCGATGTGGTACGCCCAGATGTGATTGATGATGTACATACAGGCAAACTGCATCACGATGGCAGGGATCATACCCGCAGCAACCCTGGTAGGTCCGATTGTAGTTCTCGGCACGTGCGAACCCGGACAGAATCAACAACCCTGCGATCGCTGCCAGGCGGCAGGACGGCTTGATCATAAATCTCATGCGTCTCTCCTCTTGTATGTACAGGTAGCTGCTATACGTACAAGAGGCGCAGAAAGTTGCACCGCTTCTTAAGTCACCGGATCGATCGGTGTGGTGCGTGCAACGCCTGCTTCAATCGCTTGCGCCGCGTCCAGAGCCAGATCTTCGCGCCACAGATCGGCGTAAATCTGAATGCCCGTCGGCAAGCCATCCGCCAGGCCCATTGGCAGTGCGACTGATGGCAGACCCAGTACATTCCCTGGCGTGATGAAACGAATGGTGTCGAGCAGCAGATCCAGGCCTGTGACCGGATCGAGGTCAGCACTGGCCGGCCACGGCAGTCTGGTCCAGGTTGGACCGATGGCCACCGGATAGTCTGCAAAAAACGCAGACCACAAGCGGGTGAGCCTTGAACGCTCTGCATGAACAGTGCCGTTGCTCACGTTAGGGTCGAAGCGACTGACCAGTTGCGAAAGGATCGTATGCAGGGGAGCGGTGATCATGGGTTGGATCTGCGGCACCAGGTCTGCAAAGTCGATGGACAGCACATTGCCCCAGATCTGGCTCACCTGTTCCAGTTCGGGGGGCTCGGCCTCCTCTACCTCCCAACCGGCGGCGGCGAGGATAGTGCCGGCCTGTCTGATCGCCGCCAGGGTCGCTTCAGGTATGTTGGCGCCGTTGATATAGGTGACCAGAGCGGCCCGTCGCCGGTGTGGTTGTGCGCCGATCAACGGTGCATCAACTGAGCGTGGATCCCTGATGTCGCGGCCAGCCAGGATCGAAAGACCCATACGCAGATCGGCAACTGAACGGGTCATGGGCCCTTCCACCAGCATCGCCTGAACTGCTATGCCTGCGTCCAGCGGTTCCATACTTCCTGCATGCGGGATGCGACCCTGGGTGGGCTTTAAGGACGTGATGCCGCAACAATAGGCCGGGTTACGCAGCGATCCGCCGATGTCGTTGCCGAGCCCGAACGGGGTCATACCGGTAGCCAGGGCGGCGGCTTCTCCACCGCTTGACCCTCCTGCCGTGAGCTCGGTGTGCCACGGATTGAGCGTTCTGCCCCGAAGGGGATTGTCGGTCGACAACCGCAGACCCATCTCCGGAAGGTTAGTACGTCCGATGGGAATGGCGCCCGCTGCTTTCATCCGCGCGACTACCGGTGCATCCATTGTCGGATGCGCATCGGCTAATGCGGGTACCCCATTGGTTGTGGCTGACCCGACGCAGTCGATATTTTCTTTGATGGTAAAGGGCACGCCATGTAACGGGCCAGCTGCCTCTCGCGCATCTGCTGCATCTGCGGCCTTCAGGGCCGACTCTGCCAGCACCACGGTCACCGCGTTCACGTGCCCGTTAACCGCGCTGATTCGATCAAGGTGCGCCTGTACCACCTCGCGGCTCGACACCTCCTTCGAACGAATGAGTGCTGCCAGTTCCAATGCGGTCCGTTCATACAGTTTGCTCACGGCGTTGCCCTTTTTTGTGATCCAGGCTTGCCATGATGGGCTAAATCCGGGTGTGCTGCAGGTCTAAAACGGTATCTGATCGAATACCAAACTACAGGGTAAAGTCTGACAGGGTCGGGTCAATGACAACAATTGCGCGAGATGCCCGGAATTACGGCCGGATGCTCCTTAGGGCCCGGCAGCCTGCCGGGCTTTCGGCTCAACCTGTGGGTTCAGACCAGTTTTTATGAAAGTGATGCGTGGAAATCAAACGAATAGGGCAACTGGTCGATGCTCTTTGAGACCCCGGCGGGAAGAGCCTGCTGGAAAGCGTTCTCGAGGTCTGACGAAATACAGATCGTGGGTGATGCCCTTCTGAAAAATTGGAATCAACCGGATTGAGCAGAACTCTACGGCTGGCGGACCCGCATAGAAGAGGAAGTCGCTCGCTAATCGACTCAATCACCGCCCGGCTACCAACGGTGGCGCGAAGTCTGTTTCGGCGACTGTGCCTGATGGGCGGCCATATAGTCGTCGCGCTTGAACACATGGATTAACACCCCCCCCGCGAGAAAGCCGCCGATGTGTGCCCAGAATGCGACGCCGCCACCGGTGCTGTTCAGTGCAGGCACACCGCTGACTACCTGGATCAGAAACCAGTAACCGAGCATGAATACCGCTGGCACCGCGATGGTGGTGATGAAGAAGCCGAGGAAGATCAGGGTGTGAACGCGGGCGCGCGGATAGAGCAATGCATAAGCCCCCATGACACCCCCGATGGCGCCCGATGCGCCCACCATGGGGATGATGCTGTCAGGGTCGGTTGCGATCTGAGCCGCAGCAGCAGCCAGACCGCAGAGCAGATAAAAAAAGGCGAACCGCACCGGCCCCATGATGTCTTCAACGTTGTCGCCAAACACCCACAGGAACCACATGTTGCCGATGATGTGGAACCAGCCGCCGTGCATGAACATGGAAGTGAATAGTGAAGCAGGATTGCCATTGCCATCCAGCTGACACACCAGCGAAGAGCTGACTGCGAACTGGGTTCCCGACGCGATGCTGCCCAGCAGGTCGCCGGGGATCAGAGCGTACAGGCACAGCGATTGCGCCAGCATCTGCTCGGATCCGAGCCCCTGTACGGCGAGCCACGTAAGCGCGTTCATGCCGATGATCACAACCACAATGATGGGGAAACGCGCGGTGGGGTTTTCGTCTCTTAAAGGGAACATCGTGCCTGTTAGAATCGGGAAATGGGCATATTGCTTCAAGCCAGAGAGGTTTCCCACAGTGCGGGGGAGAAACCATTGTTCGCCGAGTTGGATCTTGCGGTTGCAGACGGCGATCGTCTCGCGCTGGTCGGCCACAACGGCAGCGGCAAGTCGACACTCTTGAATGTATTGTCCGGCAGGCTCACGCCGGATCAAGGCAGCCTGATGACAAAGCGCGGTCTGCGCGTTGCGATGGTGGAGCAGTTTCTACCCGAAGACCTTAACAGGGTGCCTGCGTTGCAGGCTGTGGAACGCAAGTGTGAAGCAGGGTCGGCGTGGCAGGCCGGTTCGATGCTGGATCTGCTGGCTTTTGAGCGATTGAGCCTTGCCACGGCGGTGGGTGATCTGTCGGGTGGGCAGCAGAACCGACTGATGCTGGCCCGTGCACTGGTTGCACAACCAGACCTGCTGCTGTTGGATGAACCGACCAACCATCTCGATCTGCAGACTCTGGTGCTGTTCGAAGAGGCGTTGAATGCCTTTCGCGGTGCACTGCTGATGGTTTCGCACGACCGTCGATTTCTCGACACGATCTGCACCGAGACGCTGATTCTGCGGGACCTGCGTCTGTATCGATTCCGCTCAAGCTACAGCCAGGCGGTGATCGAGCTTCAGGCCATGGACGAGGCAGCCGCGAAAAATCGCGCAGCACAAGAGCGCAAGATTGACGCCCTGCGCGTGAGTGCCAAACGATTGGCGACCTGGGGCAAAGTCTACGACAGCGAAAAACTGACCCGCCGTGCCAAGAGCATTGAAAAACGCGCCGAACGGTTGGAAGAGCAGAAAACCTTTGTAACCGACGGCTCACCGCTGGACCTGAAACTTGCGCTCGATGCCTCCCGGGCGAAGCAGATTGTCGCAATCGATGATCTTCAGGTCAGCGTGCCTGATGATCGGGCGGGGCTTCGGCATCTGTTCAATATTGATGAGTTAGTTATCAGGCCAGGCGAGCGGGTCGCATTGCTCGGCCGCAACGGGACCGGCAAAACCACGCTGATCAGGCAGTTGATAGCAGCAACACATCAACCACTCAACGCAATTCGTT
>JAQBYL010000171.1 GCA_027622495.1 Pseudomonadota bacterium | reverse complement strand
CCCCACGCGGCGCTGTAGATGCCGCCGGCTTCGACCGTGAGCTTGGCGATGCGCTGCTGAATCTCGGTCCCTTTCAGTTTGAGGATTGAAGACTCGGGGCCAGGAGCTGAACCCGACGCGGCTGCCGCCAGGGAGCGCAGTTCGGTGAACTCGGCTGCCATCAGATCAACTTCCAGATCGGCAATTTTGGCGGCGAATGTCGGGTCATCCATGAGTGAGCCGTTACCGCGTTTGACGGTTCTGGCCTGATCCTTGAGGGTGCCGAGCGCAACTACCGACCGGGAGATACCGGCAAGACCGGTCCGTTCATGCTGCAGAAGGCCTTTGGCGTAGGTCCAGCCTTTACCTTCTTCGCCAATGCGGTTTTCCACCGGTACTTTGACATCGGTGAAATGCACCATGTTGACCGAGTGCGCGCCGCCGAGTGTGATGATCGGCTTAACTTCGATCCCTTCCTGGCGCATGGGGAACAGCAGGAAAGTAATGCCTTCCTGTTTGATTCCGCTGTCGTCGGTTCGCGTGAGGCAGAAAATCCAATCGGCAATGTGTGCCATGGTGGTCCAGATCTTGGTGCCGTTTACCACATAGTGGGTGCCGTCAGCTGATAACTGGGCTTTGGTCTTGAGGTTAGCCAGGTCGGATCCGGCACCGGGCTCAGAATACCCCTGACACCAGTTGACCTTGCGGTCGCGGATATCTGGCAGAAAACGGTTCTGCTGTTCGGCGTTGCCATATGCCATCAGGACCGGGGCCAGCATCGACAGACCAAAGGGCATGTCCCATGGTGTGGCGGCGGTGGCAGTCGCCTGCTCCCAGATATAGTGCTGTGTAGGGGTCCAACCGGGGCCGCCGAATTCCACCGGCCACTTGGACACGTCCCAGCCGCCTTTTTCGCGACCTTTTTTAAACCAGTCCAGTCGCCATTCGTTGTAGTCGCCTGACTTGTAGGCATTGTCAGAAAGGAACGCGCTGACTTCTTTGCCGAAGGCCAGATCTTCTTTGCTAAGTTCGATATCCACGAGGAAACCCCACCTAAGGATGCTTATCGGTGCCGGGCAGCTTACCGAAAGGCAGAATTGTTTACTAGAATAAAATTCTAGTACGATGGGTCGAAGTCAACCTGATCTGAACCTCGATGCCACGTCAGACCCGCGATAGAAGCGCTTCTTCAGAGCGCAAAAAACACATTCTGCAAGCAGCACTGACCTGTTTCGATGTGAACGGTGTGGAAGCAACCACCATCGCCGACCTGCATCGGGCTGCGCAGTGCAGTGTTGGAAGTCTGTATCATCACTTCGGCAACAAAGAAGGGGTTGCGGAAGAACTGTTCCTGGAAGGCATCGCTCAACTGAACCGCGGCATGCTCAGAAAACTCAAGACCTGCAGCAGCGGTGAAGAAAGCGTTCGCGCGGTGGTCAGTTTCTACTGCGACTGGAGTGTGCGCCATCAACAGATGGCCCGCTATCTGCATTCCCGCGATATCCCGTTCTCGCCCGACGCCAAAGCGCGGCTCAAAGAGATCCACCGGGCTTACATCATCAGTGTGTTCAGCTGGTTTGGACCTTTTGTTGCCAGTGGCGAGATGCTGCGTCTGCCCGCAGACACCTACGTGCCGCTGATCAGTGGTCCTATCCAGGAATACGTGCGCCGCTGGCTGTCGGGGCAGGCGGGTAATCCTTCCAAAGTGAAGGGCATATTTGCCGATGCGGCGTGGAATGCGGTAAAAGGGTTAAAAGGGAAGGGGAAGTAAATGGGGTTTGAAACGCTGCTCTTTGATGTCGCCCAGGGAGTGGCGACGGTTACTTTGAACCGGCCGGAAGCCGGTAATGCGATGAGCCCGGCCTGCGCACGCGAAATTAACGATGTATCGATCCTGATCGACGACGATCCCCGGATCCGTGCCGTGGTTCTGACGGGTACCGGGCGCATGTTCTGTGCCGGCGGTGATCTGGGCGCATTTGCCGCGGCCGGTGCAGGCGCGCAGAGTCTGATGAAGAAGATGACTGGCGATCTGCATCTTGGCCTTTCGCGACTGGCGCGCTGTAAAGCGCCGGTCCTCGCAGCAGTCAATGGCACAGCGGCGGGCGCTGGTTTTTCACTGGTGATGGCCTGTGATCTGGCCGTTGCTGCTCAATCTGCCGTATTCACCATGGCTTACACCCGTGCCGGTCTTTCACCGGATGGCAGTTCAACCTTTTACATGCCGCGCAAAATCGGCGATCGCCGGACCCGCGAATTGATGCTCACTAACAGGCTGTTGAACGCAAATGAGGCGCTTGAGTGGGGGATTGTGAACCAGGTCGTGGCGGATGATCAGGTACTCAGCACGACGCTTGCGCTTGCGGGTACGCTTGCAGACGGTCCAACCCTTGCATACGCCGCGGTCAAAAGCCTGCTGAACGGTTCGTTCGACCAGACCCTGGAATCACAGATGGAACTGGAGGCGCGTGCCATCTCAAGCCTTGCGCTCACTGCCGACGGTCAGGAAGGCATGCATGCATTCCTTGAAAAACGTAAACCACAGTTCAAGGGAGCTTGAGCATGACGAGCAAGGCTCATCCAAAACGGAAAATTGATGTTCTCGGCCGCCAGATGGCCGTAGTTGAAATGGGCGAGGGCGACCCGATTGTTTTTCAACATGGCAATCCGACGTCATCGTACCTGTGGCGTAACATAATGCCGCACGTAAAAGATCAGGGGCGTTGCATTGCGCTGGATCTGATCGGTATGGGGGACTCCGACAAACTGCCCGATTCCGGGCCAGCCCGTTACACGTTCGCCGAGCATGCCCGCTATTTTGATACCGCCCTGGATGCGCTTGGGGTCACAGAAAATGTCACATTCGTAATTCATGACTGGGGTTCTGCCCTGGGTTTTCACTGGGCAAACCGTCATCGTGAGGCAGTGCGTGCGATCTGCTACATGGAGGCGATCGTTCAACCTCTGACGTGGGATCAGTTCCCAAGCGATGCGCGCGGGGTGTTCGAGGGTTTCCGTTCAGCAGCGGGTGAAGCAATGGTGCTTGCGAATAACATATTTGTTGAACGGGTACTTCCGGGATCGATTCTCCGGAAGCTTCAAGAAGCAGAGATGGATGAATATCGACGTCCGTTCAATGAGCCCGGTGAGGCAAGACGACCGACGCTGACCTGGCCCCGGCAGATTCCGATTAACGGTGAACCTGCGGAGGTGGTCGCAGCTGTCGCGGCCTATTCCGACTGGTTAAAAGCTGCCGATGTTCCTAAGCTTTTTGTCAACGCAGAGCCTGGTGCTCTTCTTACCGGCGAACCGCGTGAGCACTGTCGAAGCTGGCCCAACCAGAAGGAAGTGACGGTGCCCGGCAGTCATTTCCTGCAGGAAGATTCTCCCGATGCGATCGGGCAGGCCCTTTCGGTCTGGCTGCGCGAGCTTAATGCGTGAATCCGCTTACTGATTCCAATCTGATTCTGCGCGCGCTGATCATTCTCGGGTTGATCGCCTTTGGTTTTTTTGTTGTGGCGCAAAAGGGTCTCTTGACCCTGGCGCTGACTTCGGACCGAAGCTATATCTCATATGTGATTTTCGTGATCTATCTGATCGCGACGCTGCATTGGCTGTGGCTTGCTCGAGGGCTATCCATCGAACGGAGGCATTTTTACGGTCTGGAAAGTCAGTTCGAACAGGGCGGACCGCATACCCCGGTGCAGATTGGTCTCTTGGGCCGTTTCTTCGGCAACCTCAACGCCAAGAAAGACAATGACCCTGCGGCTTTGTTAAGCGCGTTCAATGATGAGCTGCTCAACCGGCATGCACTTGGACATTTTTTGAGTGACGTGCTGCTGAAACTCGGCCTGCTCGGGACCATCGTCGGTTTCATCCTGATGCTGTTGCCTGTGGGGGAGCTCAAAGAGTTTGATCCCAGTCTGATGCAGCGGCTCTTGAGTTCGATGAGCGGGGGCATGGCGGTTGCGCTGTACACCACGCTTGCCGGTCTGGTGACGAGTACTCTGTTGAAAGTGCAGTACCACGTGCTTGACACATCCGCTGTGCAGTTGTGTAACCGCCTGGCTGTCCTGACAGACCTGTATCTGGGTGACCATGCGGCTGACTGACGTTGCTCCTAACGATTCCCAGGATGCGTTCACCGACCTGTTGTTCAATGCTCTGCTTGGGTTTGCGTTTCTGTTCGTCACCGCTTTCACCCTGATCAGTGATCCAACAGATGCTGGAGATGTTGAAAACAAAGCCGAAGTTCTGATTACGGTCCGATGGGAAGATCGACATCCTGATGATGTAGACACGCTTGTTGAAGATCCTCAGGGAAACCTGGTCTGGTATCACAATCGCGACACCGCCCTCATGCATCTGGATCGCGATGACCGTGGTCTGTTCCAGGATCGGATCGTGTTGGATGGGGTTGAGATCTCCAATCCGATCAATCAGGAAACGGTGACATTGCGCGCGCTTAAACCCGGTGAGTATGTAGTGAACCTGCTGCACTATCAGGCAAACTACAAAGCGCCGCTTGCCGTCACCGTAAAGATCGAGAAGCTCAATCCGACTGTGACTCTGGTCTACTACGGTACTGTTAATCTGACTGGAACGGGTGATGAACAGACCGCAGCGCGCTTCACGCTCGACGCGCAAGGTGAGATCGCCGGGACCAACACGCTCAGAAAGCCGCTTCTGGTCAAAGCAACCGGCGGCAAACCTTGACCCCGCTTGCAGTCGCCCTGACGCTCGCCTATGTGGTGGTTGCAGCCCTCCTGCTTAATCTTAATCTGGCCACACCTTACCGCGCGTGGATCAAAGTGCTCGCAATTGTTCTGGTCACAGGCCTCTACATCGTCGCCTGGTGGGGGCACCATCAGTTGATGGGTTGGGCGACTGCTGATGCACTGCCTGAGAACTTCCGCGTTCACTGGGTAACCGTTGATGAGCCAGACAAGGTGACTGGTGCTGACGGGGCGATCTATTTCTGGGTGCGCAGGCTGGATGAGGCAGACCTTCCGTTCGGTCCACCCCGTGCTCACCAGATCCCATGGGATGAAAAAAGTGCCGAGCAGGCACAGGAGGTCCTGGAGCAGTTGGAAGAAGGTGAAATTCTCAATGGCACCATGAGCCGCAGCGTGCTGCGCGAAGAAGAGCTGGATGCCGAAACCGGTGAACAGTATACGGGCGAAGCATCGGTTGCTGGCGAAGGCGGCGGGGAACCCATGTTTGAATTCTTTCGAGCTCCGCCACCGTCCCTGCCCCCCAAGGGGAGTTGAACGTTCAAATGGTCTGAAGCCGCGTTTACACACGGCTTCAGATTTGTTGCGCTCAGTCCGCCAACCAGGTCAACCGGGGTGCGTCTGAGTTACCGAGGGCAACCTCGCGGTCCTCATGAGCCCGGGCTTTGACATACGCCTGAATCCGATCCACGTCTTCGACGCTCAATACATCGTCGAAGGCTGCCATACCGCTGGCGGCCAGAATGCCATCCAGCACGATCTGCCGGAAGGCCTGCTGACGACCGGCATCCGAAAGCCGAAGATCGGGTATGGATCCACCTGACCGGGCGATCAGGCCATGGCAGACGGCGCAGAATTCACCGTAGCGGCGCTCGCCGAGAGCGATGTCTTCATTGCTCATATCCGACAGGGTCTGTTCGGGTATGTTCTGATCGACAACGGTTGGAGCTGGCAGGGTTTCGCTGCCGTTCAGACTGAACACCAGCAGACGGCCATAGTTGCCATAGGTGAACGATGCAGGGGTCGCGACCGGCTCCATGGGTGCGCCGGCGAACAGATCGGCGCCACCGTTACCTGTGAGGATCGACACATACTGCACACCATCGATCTCAAAGGTTATCGGTGGTGCCAGCATTGATGTGTAGGTATTGAATTGCCAGAGAGCTTCGCCCGTATCTTTGTCGTATGCGCTCAGCATGCCCAGTGCATCACCCTGAAAAACCAGACCACCGGCCGTGCCAAGCACACCGCCGTTCCAGTAGTGGGGAATCTCGACTGCCCAGCGTTCTTCACCAGTCAGTGGATCGAACGCCTTGAGATAACCTTTCGGTGTGGGCTGTGAAGCAATGTTTTCGAGAAAAACCTGCGCGATCGCGCCGAGTTCAATGCCGAGGTTCCAGCCGCCGGGGTTGCGTTTGTACAGACCCGTCTGCTGCCATTCCTGCGACATGCTGTAGATCAGCGGATTTTCCTGCACCGGGATGTAGACCACCCCTGCGTCCACATCTACCGACATGGCCTGCCAGTTGTGCGCGCCTAATGGGCCCGGAAGAATCCATTTGGCTTTTTCAAGGTAACTGAGCTCGGGATTCTCAACCGGTCGGCCTGTGTCCATATCCACATGAGTTGCCCAGTTAACTGCTGCGTAAGGCTTGGCCCGAAGCAGTTTGCCGTCGGCTCGATCGAGCACGTAGAAGAAGCCGTTCTTGGGCGCCTGCAACAGCACCTTGCGCATTTCGCCGTCTACTTCCATGTCTGCAAGAGCAATGTCCTGCACGGCGGTGTAGTCCCAGTTGTCACCGGGTGTCGTCTGGTAGTACCACTTCATCTTGCCGGTATCGGCGTCCAGCGCAACGATGGAGGAAAGGAACAGGTTATCACCGCCACCGGGAGATCGAATCACCCTGGTCCAGGGTGATCCGTTCCCAACGCCGATGTAGATGTTGTTGAAATCCTGATCGTAAACAATGGAGTTCCACACCGTTCCACCGCCTCCGATTTCCCACCATTCGCCACCCTTCCAGGTGTCTGCGGCCATTTCCATTTCTGGGTGTTCGAACGGTAATGATGGGTTACCTGGCACAGTGTAAAACCGCCACGCCTGCTCGCCGGTTTCTGCATCATAGGCCGTAACATAACCACGCACGCCAAACTCAGCACCCCCATTGCCGATATAGATCTTTCCCTTCGCTGCCCGCGGTGCACCGGTGATGGTATAGAACCGATCGCGGTCGATGATGGTATCTACTTCCCAGACCAGTTTGCCGGTGCCGGCATCCAGGGCGATCAGCCGGCCATCAAGGCTCCCTACGTAGACGCGACCCTTGTACACGGCGACGCCACGGTTCACCACATCGCAGCAGGCACGCCGACCCCATTCGCCTGGAACTTTGGGGTCGTATGACCAGATAACTTCACCGGTCGTTGCCTTGATCGCGTAGACCTTGCTCCATGAACTGGTTAGAAACATGATTCCATCAACCACGATGGGCGTGGATTCCTGCGCACGGTTGGTGCCCATGTCGCGGAACCACTCGAGTTTCAGATCTTTGACGTTGTCCCGGTTGATCTGGGTCAGCGGAGAAAAGCGCTGTTCCTCGTAGGTACGACCGTAGGCGAGCCAGTTACCAGGCTCGCTTTCGGCCTGCTTGATTCGTTCATCGTCGATCAGGCCGATGGTCGGCGCTGGCGAGGTCTGTGCGCTCGAGGCCTCGTTTTGTTGTGTCGTCGATTCATCATCTGCTGAATTCATCACATAAAAAATCGCAACGATGACGGCAACGCCGATCACCCAGAACAGATTGCGCATGGTTTCTCCTTTCCCCCAAATGGTTTCGAGCTTGGTTAAGTATTATGCGAATAACGGAAGGCTTTCGAAGTGTCCTCCCAGAACGCTTTGCGCCGCACCGGGATTCATCCAGCCGTCGATCGCGGTTGCATACACGCGACGGAAGTCGGTGGTTGCGATGAGGTTGTCACCAGCATCAAGATCAACAAGACTCGGAATACTACCGTAGTGCCCACCGTTCACCGGCCTGCCCGCCATGAACATCACGTTAGCGGCACCATGGTCTGTTCCCAGGTTGGAATTCTCCGGGACCCTTCGACCGAATTCAGAAAAGGCCATCACCAGCACCTGGTCGGCTCGGTTGATCCGTTCCATATCTTTGATGAACGCATGAATACCATCACAGGCGTATGTCAGCAGGCGTTGATGCAGAGCCGGCTGGGCGACGTGTGTGTCGAAAGCATTGTTGCGGAACGAAACGTAATAAAGACGGGTGGGCATGTCTGCTGCGATACAGGCGGCGACCTTGGGAAGATCGATGGGCGCAATCCCGTAATCGATGGGCGTTTTGTACCGGGACCAGGCCTGCCTGACCACGCTGGATGCATCCTTTGCGCTGGCAGCCACACGATTCAGATAAGCTTGCGTGGCATTAGCCGTGGGTTCATTGCTCACCAGGTCCAGCACGGACCCTTCGCCCGCCAGGGCCATGCGCCGAAAGCGTTCAGGGTCGTCGAAGACAACCGGATTGTGGATGCGGCTTTTGACTGCAAGAGATTGGGCCGTGCCCACGTTGATCATCATGTTGGGGTCTGGTTGCTGATTGATCGAATCAGCAAGACGACCTACCCAGCCGTATTCGTTGC
>JAQBYL010000170.1 GCA_027622495.1 Pseudomonadota bacterium | reverse complement strand
AGCCTCCCCCCGAAGACCGGCCAAGTTCACTTAAGCCCCACCCATCGATCACTAACAAACAACTCCACCGGCCGGTAATCTGTCTTATAACTCATCTTCGCGCAATCCCGTATCCAGTATCCGAGGTACAGATAGGGGACGTTGGCAGATCGGCAGTATTCGACCTGGCGCAGGATGCTGTTTACGCCAAGGCTGCGTTTTTCATAGTCTGGATCAAAGAATGTGTAGATTGCTGAGAGCGCTTTGGGTTGCACATCGGTGACGGCGACTGAGACTAACTTGTCGTTAATGTAACTGCACAGAAAGTGAGTATCGGACCACTGGCTCAGCAGGAATGATCGGAACTGGTCTTCGGAGGGGGGGTACATATCACCGTCGAAGTGGCGATGGGTGATGTAGCGCCTGTAGAGGTCGTAGTAGGTGGCAGAGAACGTGGCCTCGACCATGGTGGTGACCACATCGGTGTTTCTGGCTGCGCAACGACGCTGCGATCGATTGGGTTTAAAGGTAGCAACTGGTATTCGCGAGGGGATGCAGGCCTGGCAGGTTCTGCAGTAGGGTCGGTAGAGGTGACTGCCGCTGCGGCGAAAGCCATTTTCAGTCAGGCGCTGGTAGATTGTTGACGTGATAGTTTCGCGCGGGTCAAAAAAAAGGGTCTGTGCGTCGCGGTCCGGCAGATAGCTGCAGGGGTGAGCGGGGGTGATGAAAAACTGTTTTTTACCGAATTCATCTTTCACGAACACTGCTCCATCGACCACGGACCGAGCCGGTGAGGGTGCACGCGATTCGCCGAAACGATCTGCAGAAAAAGGCTTCGGGGCATTTCACCCACCCCCAAGCTCAGCAGATGGTCATTCATGACCTGGCAGTCGAGCAGATCAAACTTCCAGCTTTTTAGCAGCTCGCACAGCCAATAAAAAGCGACTTTGGATGCATCCCGTGCCACGGTAAACATGGATTCACCAAAGAACATCCGGCCAAGCGAAACTCCGTATAGCCCGCCGACGAGCTGCTCCTTGTGCCAGACCTCGATTGAGTGCGCGTAACCGAGATGATGAAGATCAGTGTATGCCTGGCACATTCGTGGTGTGATCCAGGTTCCACTCGCCTGTCGGGACTGGCTGCAGCCTTTTACGACCTGATCAAAAACCGTATCTGCACTCACAGTGAAATCACCGTTGCGGATTCTTTTGGTGAGACTTCTCGTTACGCGCATGTCTGTGGGCCGAATCACCGCTCGCGGGTCCGGGCTCCACCAGAGTATCGGTTCATCGTCGTCGTTGTACCAGGGGAATATTCCCTGACTGTAAGCCGTCATCAGCCAATTCGCGGTCAGATCCCCGCCAGCAGCAAGCAGGCCATTAGGTGAATCGAGTGCGGCGGCTGGATCAGGAAACCCGACCTGCTGCGGATTCAGCACTGCGATCGAAGTCACGCGCTGCCGCCTAACTGCTCGCGGCCCCTGCGTTTTGCAATGCCTCCCGAAAGGCGGCGGAGTTGCGATGATCTCCGATGACCTTAAGCAGCGTACGACCAGCATGGTCAGTGGCGTTCAGATTACGTCCTGCAGCCGTGAAATAGCTGAGAAAGCGCGTGAAGTCCTCGGGTCGCATACCGCGATAGGCGTTGACCAGAACGCTGAAATCCGGATCGGCACCCGGTCCCATTGGGGGTTTGTTCAGAAAGCCTTTGATACGCTCGTCGTCCCAGATTTCGTCGACGACCTTGGCTTTGTCTACGCGCATTTGAGTGTCCTGCTTACCCGAGATGCGCGAATCATACTTCGAAGGGTGAGAGGGGTCGATCAGGTTTAGAGGATTGGCCGCAAGTCATCGGACTAACGACATGAAATAAAAGGAGTTTGTACCAGATTTTGAATGTGGCTACACTTCCACCGCGAAATTCAAGGAGAGTTCGTTTGACTCATGTTTCGGTGCCGGTCCGGGAAATCGGATTAATCGGGCTTTCGGTCAGCGCGTTATACGCGTTTCTGGCCATTGCATCCTATTCACCGCTGGATCCCTCTTTCAGCTTCAGTGGGCAGGGATCGGAAATCAGGAATCTGGTCGGCTCAAGTGGCGCTTTTATTGCCGATCTGCTGCTGTATCTGTTCGGCCTGGTGGCCTACCTGCTGCCTGCAGGCATGATTCTGCTGGGGATTCGGCTGGTGCGGGCACGAACCCCCTCCATGGACTGGGTGTTGATCACCGTCCGCACTGTCGGTTGGCTGGGGATGACCCTGAGCGCCTGTATTCTGATTCAGATGCATGTGCTTTCGGCGTCGGTGTTGCCGGCCGGAACCGGTGGCATTCTTGGTGCCTGGTTGAGTCAGACCGGGACGGTGGTGTTTGGCTGGATTGGCCTGACCCTGATTTCGCTGGCCGGTGTGCTGATTGGCGTTCAGGCAGCCATCGGTTTTTCCTGGCTGGACGTAGCCGAATTTACCGGCCGACTGCTGCATCGTGGTATTGACACATCGATCGCCTGGTTTGACCGCCAGATGGATCGGCTCAAGCGTGTGCGTACTAACACAGAGCATACTGAGAAGATGGTTACCAAACGTAAAATCGCCCGGATTCAGCAGGCGGAGAAACCACGAAAAATCCCGGAGATCAAATCGGCACCGTTTGTGGTCGCCCCACCTGCGGAACAAAAACGCCTGTTTGATCTGAAGACCTCCCATGAACTGCCCGATCTGGATCTGCTTGACGCCAACCAGCCCGAGGACGAGAAGGGCTATTCAGAAGATTCACTGGAGGCGATATCGCGCCTGCTCGAGTTGAAGCTTGCTGACTTTGGCGTGGATGCTCAGGTGGTCTCAGTGCTGCCCGGTCCGGTTGTGACCCGCTTTGAGGTGCAACCCGCGGCGGGTGTAAAGGTCCAGAAAATCAGTGCGCTGGCCAAGGATCTGGCCAGGTCACTTGCCGTGATCAGCGTGCGGATTGTCGAAGTCATCCCTGGTAAGTCGGTGGTGGGTATTGAAATCCCCAATGAGCATCGTGAAATCGTGCGGCTGAAAGACACCATGCAGGCCGCCGCCTATCAGGAATCCCGATCGCCGTTGACCATGGCTCTGGGCAAAGATATCGCCGGTCAGACCGTGGTGGCCGACATCGCGCGCATGCCGCATCTGCTGATTGCCGGAACCACGGGGTCTGGTAAGTCTGTAGGGGTGAACGCGTTGCTGATGAGTGTGTTGATGAAATCCACACCCGAGCACGTACGCCTCATTCTGGTTGACCCGAAGATGCTCGAGCTGTCGGCCTATGACGGTATTCCGCACCTGCTGACACCGGTGGTCACCGATATGCGCGATGCGGCTCAGACGCTCAACTGGTGTGTGGCCGAAATGGAACGGCGCTATCGCCTTATGGCGGCGCTGGCGGTTCGAAATCTGGCCGGCTACAACCGCAAGGTCAAAGAAGCGGCTGCCAAAGGAACCCCGCTGGTCGATCCACTCTGGTCGCCAGAAAACGACGGTGAAGCGCCAGAGTTGTCAACGATCCCCTTGATCCTGGTCGTGATCGACGAGTTTGCCGACATGATGATGATCGTCGGCAAGAAAGTAGAGCAGCTCATCGCCCGGATCGCCCAGAAAGCGCGTGCCGCAGGCATCCATCTGGTGTTGGCGACGCAGCGGCCCAGCGTGGATGTGATCACCGGTCTGATCAAGGCCAACATCCCCACCCGCATGAGCTACCAGGTGTCATCCAAGGTGGATTCGCGAACCATCCTCGACCAGGGCGGTGCCGAGCAGTTACTGGGTCACGGCGACATGCTCTACCTGCCGCCGGGAACCAGCCTGCCAGTCCGGGTTCACGGTGCCTTTGTCTCCGACGACGAAGTCCATCGCGTGGTTTCAGACTGGAAACAGCGCGGGGGGACGGCTTATGAAGAGTCCATTCTGACCGGCGGCGATGATGAACCGTTCGTGGACCTGGGCTCAAACAATTCTGACAACGAGGATCCTTTATACGATGAGGCGGTAGCGTTTGTGATCGAATCCCGACGACCATCGATTTCTTCGGTGCAGCGCAAATTACGCATCGGGTACAACCGCGCGGCGCGGATGATCGAGGGCATGGAAGAAGCCGGTGTGGTCAGCTCCATGAGCAGTAATGGCAGCCGTGAAGTGCTGGTTCCAGACCGTGATTAGGTCTCGAACATTCTGGTTCTCGGCTGTGCTGCTCATGAGCTGCAATACCCAGGCACAGGACACCAGCGGGGTCATTGATCGATCGTCTGCACTCGTTGTTTCCTCCGATGCCGCAGACCAGGCAATGGATAAGCGGAACCTGGCGGCAGCACTTGAACGCATGGACGGCCTTGCCGCCGATTTTGAGCAACAGATCCGCGACTCCCGCGGCCAGGTGATGGAGCAGTCCACGGGCCAGGTCCGGTTGAAGAAACCCGATTTTCGCTGGGATGTGAACGAGCCGTTTCCGCAGACCATCGTCACTGACGGCGATCAGCTGAAGATTTATGACCCGGACCTCGAACAGCTGACGATCCGATCCTTAAGCGAGGCGTTGGAAGATACGCCGCTTGCGCTTCTCACCAACGAGAAAGTGGTGCTGGGCGATAGTTTTGCGGTCTTTGATCTGGGTGATGGTGTGTTCGAACTGGTTCCTACCAGTCCCGATGCGCTCTTTGCCAACATTCGCCTGAGCTTCGATGCGCAGCGCCTGACCAACCTGACGATCCGCGATCACCTCGATCAGGTCACTGAAATCCAGTTCCTCCGCTTTAAAGATCGTTCGGTGATACGATCCAGCGACTTCAAACTGGAAGTACCTCCAGAAACCGATGTCATTGGTGGATGATGGCGTACCGTTAGCCGAGCGGTTGCGCCCACAAACGCTCGAAGAGTTCGCGGGCCAACGCCACCTGGTAGCGCCGGGCAAACCCCTTGCCCGTCTGGTTGAAGCTCGCCAGATCCATTCCATGATTTTGTGGGGTCCGCCAGGAACCGGCAAAACCACCCTGGCCCGGTTGCTTGCCCGTGAGTCTGAAATGCATCTGATTGCCATGTCTGCGGTTCTGGCTGGTGTCAAAGATGTTCGCGAAGCGGTTGCGGTGGCGCACCTGAATCGCGACCAGGGTAAAGCCACCGTGCTGTTTATAGATGAAGTACACCGTTTCAACAAAGCTCAGCAGGACGCGTTTCTGCCTCACGTTGAAACCGGTCTGCTCACACTGATCGGGGCAACGACTGAGAATCCCTCGTTCGAAGTGAATGCGGCACTGCTTTCGCGCGCGCGCATCTATGTTCTCAAACCCCTGTCTGTCGATGATATGAAACCGTTGATTCAACGTGCTGCGGCGGCTTTAGGGGTCAGTGTGACGCAGGCTGCCGAAGTCGCGATCGGTGAACTTGCAGACGGCGATGGACGTCGCTGCCTGAACATCCTTGAGGTGGCGGCACAGTTGAGCGATGGCACGGTGGATGTGCCGCAGGTAGTGGATTCGGCGGGTTCAAAGGCGCGCCGTTTCGACAAGGGTGGCGACATATTCTATGAACAGATCTCGGCGCTGCACAAATCGGTGCGGGGCAGTGATCCCGATGCATCACTGTATTGGTTCTGCCGCATGATCGATGGCGGTGCCGATCCAATCTATATCGCAAGAAGAGTGGTCAGAATGGCCAGCGAAGACATCGGCAATGCCGACCCGCGCGCGCTGCAGATTACCCTCGCCGCCTGGGATACCTATGAACGGCTCGGCAGTCCGGAGGGTGAGCTGGCGATTGCCCAGGCAGTTCTCTATCTGGCCAGTGTGCCCAAAAGCAATGCGGTCTATACAGCCTTCGGTGAGGCGATGGAGCATGTCCGATCCACACCATCGCTTGCGGTCCCCATGCATCTTCGAAACGCACCCACACCAATGATGAAGAGCATGGGCTATGGCAAGGACTATCGGTACGCACACGATGAAAAAGACGCGTACGCTTCAGGCGAGCAGTATTTTCCCGAGGAGTTGGGCACACCGGTGTATTACCACCCGACAGATCGAGGCCTTGAGATCAAAATCAAAGCCCGCCTGGAACGCTTGAAGGCGGTGGCGCAGGAAAAGCGCGGTGATCGCTCATGAGGGCTTCGAGAGCCCCATGCTGAATTTCGCCCTGGTTGCTCTGGGCGGTGCTCTCGGGGCCATGTCACGCTATGCGCTTGCGACCGTGATTCTGCCAGGTTCCAGGTTTCCCTGGGCGACGTTAGCGATTAACATCGCCGGCTCTTTTCTGATCGGTCTGATCTGGGGGCACAGCGCACAGCAACAGTGGTTCCAGGAATGGGGTAGATTGTTTCTGGTCGTTGGTGTGCTGGGTGGTTTTACGACGTTTTCAGCCTTCTCGCTTGAAACACTCTCGCTGATTGATAATCACCGGTTTGTTGATGCGTTTGGTTATGTGTTGTTGTCAGTCAGCGGTTGTGTAGTCGCAACCTGGTTTGGAAATCGATTTGCCGGCTGGTAAGCCGGATAATGAGAAAAGCAGTTGAGGCAGTTATGCTCGATATAAGAATGCTCAGGCAGAATCCGGAAGAAGTGCAGCAGCGCTTGAAGCGCAAAGGTTTCGACCTGGATGTTGCGGCCTTCCGGTCGCTGGAAGCGCAACGTAGTGACCTGCAGGCCCGCAGCGAATCTCTGCAAGCCGAACGCAACAGCAAATCCAAATTGATCGGTCAGGCCAAGTCCCGCGGCGAAGACATCGCCCCGCTGGTTACCGAAGTCGGCGATCTGGGCGATCGTCTCGACGTTGCCAAAACTGCCCTCAATACTCTCCAGGATACCTACCAGGCTTTCTTGCGTGGCATACCTAATCTGCCGGATGAGAGCGTCCCGGCAGGCGACGACGAAGCTGCCAACGTTGAGATGCACAAGTGGGGGCAGATACCGCAGTTTAATTTTGCGGTCAAAGACCACGTCGATCTTGGTGCAAACGGCGCACTGGATTTTGAAGCGGCGGTCAAAATCAGTGGTTCGCGCTTTGTGGTGATGCGCGGCGGGGTAGTCCGGCTTCAGCGTGCACTCACACAGTTCATGATCGACACCCACATTGCTGAGCACGGTTACGAAGAGGTGTACGTGCCCTACATCGTGAATGCGGATTCGCTGCACGGAACTGGTCAGTTACCAAAGTTTGCGCAGGATCAGTTTAAAGTGGAATCAGAAACCGATACCTACCTGATCCCCACCGCAGAAGTGCCAGTCACGAATCTGTTCAGAGATGTGATCCTCGAAGAGGATGAGCTGCCCAGGCGCTATGTATGTCACACGCCTTGTTTTCGCAGCGAGGCGGGCAGTTACGGCCGCGACACCAGAGGAATCATTCGTCAGCATCAGTTTGAAAAAGTCGAAATGGTCCATATCGTGCACCCGGGTGTGTCCTGGCAGACATTGGATGAACTGGTCAGTCACGCTGAGAACATCTTAAAAAAACTCGAGCTTCCGTTTCGCACAGTCAACCTGTGTGGGGGCGATCTCGGGTTTTCAGCGGCTAAGACCGTAGATCTTGAAGTGTGGTTACCCGGGCAGAACCAATACCGGGAGATCTCTTCCTGCAGTAATTTCCTCGACTTCCAGGCACGCAGAATGATGGCCAGGTACCGTGACCGGGATACCGGTAAACCTGAGTATGTTCACACGCTGAACGGTTCTGGCCTTGCTGTTGGACGCACGCTGGTTGCCGTTCTAGAGAACTATCAGGACGGTGAAGGTCGAATTGGCATCCCGGACGCTCTTCGATCCTACATGGGGGGTGCAGCATCACTCGACCTGAATGTGAACACACGATGATCGTTACCTGAAGACATGGACTACCTGCCGCTATTCGCGGATCTTAAGGGCAGGCCCTGTCTGGTTGTTGGTGGTGGGAATGTAGCCGCGCGCAAGATCGATCTACTGCTTCGTGCAGGCGCGGATGTCACAGTGGTTGCGCCGCAGGTCAGCGACGGTGTCGATGCGCTAGTGAAAGCAGGGCAGATTCAGCGGATAACACGGGCATATCGCGACCAGGACATCGAGCGGCAGGTTCTGGTGATCGGGGCCACGAATTCGATTGATGTAAATCGATCGGTTTATGAGCGGTGTCTTGAGGTCAACATACCGGTAAACGTTGTGGATCAACCCGCGCTGTGCACGGTGATCTTTCCCGGTATTGTTGATCGCTCACCAGTGCTTGCTGCCGTCTCAACCGGCGGGCGTTCGCCGACTCTTGCCCGCATTGTGCGCGGCTGGTTAGAAATGCGCCTGCCGTCACGGCTTGGTGAACTTGCGGAGTTTGCGGCGAAACACCGATCTCAGGTTAAAAAGGCCATCTCCAACCCGACCAGCAGGCGGCTTTTCTGGGAGCAGCTGTTACAGGGACCG